>JADFYH010000044.1:1368-16738 GCA_015233135.1 Deltaproteobacteria bacterium | reverse complement strand
GCCCAGAAAAAAACAAATTGCATCGATAGGGACCCACCTATAAAAAGAAAAAATAAGATCCGTCGCTACGCTCCGAGTGGGTCCCTATCCTTGCGGATCACTGGGTCCCTGTCTTGCGATTTCGCAAGATTGGCACGAAGCTCATCCGGATTATTGGAAAAATTATCGAGCGGGACATCCGGAATACACCCAGAAAAACCGCGATCAAACCCGACTTCGAAAACAGCAAAAAGGAACTGTTCAAGTCGGCTCCGGGGCTTCTGGTCCAAAATCAGGTTTGCACTGGATCCTCTCCTTTGGACTTATAAGCCAGCTCATGAATTTACAAATCCTCAAAGGGCAAGTTACCCATGAGCCACCTTTCTTACTGGCTTGCGGGAAGAAAAAAAAAGAAAACGTGTCCCTGTTTCTCAAGTTACTTCATCTGCGCGGGGTGTCGGATAAAACGGTACGCGCTTACGCTTATGATTTACTCGCCTTCTGGAAGTTTTTAGGCGAAAAAGATCTCTCCCTGGATATTCTGGAGGTTTCTCACTTTGCCGATTTTATTCTCTCTCAGAAAAAAGAGGGCAGCTCTCCCAGAACCATCAATCGCAGGCTGGTGGTCGTTCGTGCTTTTTTGAACTTCGAATCGGAAGGGCGAGGGGACGAGCTATTTGGAAAAACGATTTCTTCCTTCTACAAGGGGAGACGCAACAAGGCTTTGCTTGGAAAATCTCGGATCAAGGGAGCCGCTAGAAAACCCTTCAAGCTCAAAGTACCTGCTGTCTTAATCACTCCCTTATCTGAGGGCGAAATTAAGAAGTTCCTGACAGGGATTAGAAAATATCGAGACATCGCCATCTTATATCTCATGCTCTTTTGCGGGCTCAGATCCTGTGAAGTGCTGGCTTTGGAGACGGGGGACTTTGATGACGACGATCAAATCCGCGTGCGAGGCAAAGGGAACAAGGAAAGAATTTTACCCATTCCTGCCTCCGTCAGGCAGGCGCTCAGGCGTTATCTGGATTATGAGCGTCCGGAAACAGATCACAAGTGCTGCTTTGTGGTCTTAAAAGGCCCTCACCTGGGAAGACCTTTAACAGCGGAGGGGCTTAGAACCTTGTTCCGTCATCATCGGAAAACTTCTTCACTGAAAAAAGCCAACCCCCACAAGTTTCGTCACACCTTTTGTACCAACATGATTCGCCAGGGAGTTTCACTTCCCGTCGTTCAGAAACTCATGGGGCATTCCGATATTGAAGTCACTCTGGGCTATGTGCATCTATCCATGGAAGATGTTTCCAAAGAATATCAATAAGCCATGAAATCCCTGGAGGGCTTTGTGAACTCAGTGTTGCTGCTGATATTTTTTCCTCTATCGCCATCACGTTTAGGCATGAACACGTTGTTTGAATGAGAGTGCTTCAACCAAGAGCTGACGAATGACAGCGGATTTTGAATTTGCCTGGAGCTGTGCCCTTTTTTCAATTTCAACATTAAGCCAAGCAGGGATGGTGAGGGGGGGTAATTTAATGATTTGGCTCAAGCCCTTTGTAGGAACAGCTTGAGAAAAATCAACCGCCACTTGGCCTTCATCGAAAGCTTTATCAAAGTCCTTTTTCTTTGGCTTGTTTTTCTTCTTCATGTCTTGCTCTCCTTACTGAGATGATGCGAATGCCTTCGGCTCTAATCGTAAAAATACCTACGTAATATTTGCCGTTGAATTTACCAATTATCGCATGGCGTGGTTCGCCGTTTTGTCTGGCGACATTATTTACTATCAAGTTTGGTCCTTCAAAGATAGCGTCCCGAGCTTCATCAAAGCTGATACCGTGCTTGCTTTGATTTATTAAGTTCTTTGCAGAATCCCAGATATACATGAACAGTTTATATAAGATTGATATAAGAAATCAAGGGAGGTTTAAACAATGAAAATCTTCCATCCCCGTCAAATTTCCTCAATTAGAATATCACCAGCACTGCCGAGCACGCACAACAAAACAGCCCGCCACTGCTTAGTGACGGGCTGTTTGATTTACTTCTTTTGAACTACTGTGACGAAACTTCTACCTCAGTGTTGCTGCTGATATTTTTTCAGTCATCGTCTTATTTCTTCACCGGCTACGCAGCTTTTAAACTCACCTTTAAATGTATTCCATCACGGCGAAGTTGATCTTGAATGGCAACAGAAATAAAATGCTCTACTGAATACCCCATTAATTTTGCAAGTTTTGCTGCCAGGGCAGGAGAGGCTAGACGACGACCTTTTTCGATATCGCAAAGAAAAGCTCTGGAGATCCCGGTTTTCTTCGCCAAATCTATTTGAGAAATTTCATCACAAACTCTTAGAGAATTAATCATTTTACCAAAGCTAAGAACACCAATTTTTTTTTCTAAAACGGTTGAAGCCAATTGATACCCTTTGGGAATTTTATTTTTATTAGTAATCATGTTTTGAAATCACCATAAGGCGGCATTTCGCGTAAAAAAACTGCAGGCCTGTTTTTAATTATCTTATCAGCCTGTGAAACAGGCGTAAGAATGACATCACCTTCCTTCATATTCTGGATTTACCTCTTTGATCAGATTTAATGGATACTCTTCTTCTTTTTCATCATAGGCACGTTCCAAGGCAAGAGAAGAAAAGTAAAGCCAGGATTGATGATCTTCATCCTGTTTGGGCAACACCGTGACAATCAGCCTTACATTAGGCTCAAGTTGAACAGGTTCATCGAGTAAAATCTGCCTTCCATCAAAATGAGCCTGAATAGAAATATTATTCATATCAATAACCTCCTCTCATCATTCTACGGCATTTACACGTTTCTTCAAGACAGATCAAATTTGTAAAATTATTTATCGTCACCCCAAACAAAAAGCCCGCCACTGGTGAGTGACGGGCTGTTTGATTTACTTCTTTTGAACTCGCGTTACGAGACTTCTACCTCAGTGCTGCTGCTGGTATTTCTCCCTCATCGTCGCATTATTCCATCACCGGCGCATTTTTTATTTCAGTATTGACTTTTATAGCTAAATAAAACAAGCTTCCCTGAGACGTCCCGTTAAAACCACGAGTTTTAATGGCCCCAAGCTCTTCGGAGCTTGGGATTTTTTTTATCCGCTATTTAGTTTATGAAAAAAACAATATTCCTAATCGATGGTTTCAATCTTTATCATGCCATCTCCGCTCAGAAAACCCTTAGAAAATATAAGTGGCTTAATTTGCATAGCCTTTGTTCCTCATTTCTAACGAGTAACGAAAAAATAAACAAAATTTTTTATTTTACCGCCTACTATCCAGGAAATGGGCCCCGAAGGCAAAAGCATCAACTTTATGTGCGTGCTTTAGAACTACACGAGGTCACAACTATTTTTGGTGAATTTAAACGAAAAGATAAATTTTGCAAATCTTGCTATAAAACATCTGAGGGTTATGAAGAAAAGCAAACCGATGTAAACATCGCTATTGAACTCTTTCGGCAGGCTGTGAACGATACCTACGACACGGCCTATATCATCTCTGGAGATAGCGATTTGCTCCCTTCAATTAGAGCAGTGAAATCTACTTTTCCAGAAAAAACTATCAAGCTTATTTTACCACCCATGCGCCAAAGTGAATCACTCAAAAAAGAAGTACATTGGTATATGAGAATGAAAGAGAAACATTTGGCGAATAATCAGTTTTTGGAAAAAATTGAGAGGAATGGGATTACTCTCCAAAAACCAGAAGATTGGAAATAGGAAGACGCCTTCGTTACCGATTTTTTAGTTAAAATAAAATTTACAATAGACTCACTACCAACATCACGAAGGCCTAAAAGTAATAGATTTGGATCATTATCTTCTAAAATTGCATTAAGATAGAGAGTAGCGTACTCTGGATTTTTAAGACGTTTATCTAGATCTTCTTCATAAGGTTTACTTGGTTTTTGTTTCATTTTAAGGCCCTCCTTTTCCAATCTTTCCAATAGCGTTTGGCATTTTCAAAATAAATCTTCCTCCGTCGCTATCGCATTTTCTCTGTCACCGTCGCATTCGGTGAGATCAGACAAATCGTTCGTTTACGTCTACGCTACCAATTTTGAATAAAGTTTTTTGGACTTAGGTTTAACTGTTATTCCTACCACATCTACTAAGGCATCCGGATGTACAGCGACAATCCCAAGCAATACTCTTGCGGGACCTTTTGGGAATCGGCGTCCTTGCTCCCAATTTCTAAGTGTACCTACGTTAATCCCAATTAGTTGAGCAAATTGATCTTGCGATAAACCTAAACCTCCTCGAATATGTTTAACGTTTGGGTTTTTAAGATTAAAGCTTCGAGAAGGTTTTCTTTTACCTTTTAAGATAGCTCCGCCTTGACGCACACTTTCTAGCAATTCTTCAAACTTTTCTTTTTTCATATAATTAAAGCTCCTGCATGAGGCGATTTATTCAAAAGGCTTTGCAATTTTCTATAATCCTCATCCGACATAAGTTGATTCACCAATTTGGTAAAAATAGAAGTTTCAATTAGAACCATGCTTGAGATTATCTCAATTATTATAGTACGTCAATGGCGTACGGCTTCATTTTGTCCTTCACAAACAAACAGCCCGCCACTGCTTAGTGACGGGCTGTTTGTTTTACTTCTTTTGAACTACTGTGACGAGACTTCTACCTCAGTGTTGCTGCTGGGAAGTCAGTCTGGTAACTGAAAGTGGGCGCATTAGCATGAGTAACCGTAGTGCCACTTACATTTTTTGCTGAACCATTGGTCTCTGCATCCAGATCCCTTACCAGTGCGGCATAGGTGGCCTGCAATACACGGATGGTATACCCGGCATTGTGGATACCATAGCTATCATCCACCTTGAAGATATCATGATTCCAAATCGCGCGCTTGATGATATTGTCTGTCGCCAAGAAGGTACAATTTCTGTACCCTGACGTAGATTTGGTCGCAGTATGAGTAGTAAAAAGAGCCGCTGAATCTGGTAACGCAGTCGAGCTTCCAGAAACATTCCCTAAAGTCGAACAGTCTAGACCATCATCTTTCGAGGTGGGATATTTTTTATTACTCCCGGAACCTTGAGTCACATAGGTATTTAAGCTACTGCAATTCGGATCGCCGACAGCAGAAGTAGGTGTACCAGTAGTAATAGCAGTCGTTACAACGCCACAGCCCAAGGGCATACCGGCCGATGTGCCTATCCAGGTAATAGAGTTATTACTAATGGTAGCAGTCGCCCCCGTTCCTATAACGTACGAACCATTCCGTACCCACACTTTAGTACACTTACTAGTAGCGGTGCTACAAACACCTCCATACGTCGCACCATCGGTCCCACCGGTTGCACAATCAGCATTCGTCGTACATGCAGTAGTCCCTGTCCATGTATCCAGATAATCCCCAACTTTAGATTGCGCATTGGCCTTGATCAATTTCGTCAGATTCACCATCAGACCCTTGATCTCATCTTGGATTCCCTCAACCGATCCATCTCCATCGTAATCGACACCCGCGTTTCTGTTGTAATCGGTAAGATCACCATGACAGGCCTGACAAGCCTTGATATTCTGGGTATCTCCCACGGGAGTGTCTGTGGTTGGCGTCATATGGAAGGCATGGCTTCCCAATTTTCCATAGCCTACTTCGCCCAACGCAGGGCCGGCTGCCATGTGGCAGGTGACGCACTTGTTGTTTTGCTGGTCGTGTGCGGGCAAGGTTCTGTCACCCGTTACGAATCCCAGGGTGAAGTTCTCTGAAGAATGGAAGGAGTTTACGCCATCCACCGAGAAGTCGTCATCTCCCGTATCCTTAAGGTTGGTAAAAGCCAACTTCCCCTCGAGAACACCGGCCTGTGCGACGTCGTGGACTGCATCGCCGGGATAGTTCGTGACGGTTTTTTGCCAAGTATCGCACTTTACCCCAATTCTTCCTGTTCCCTGCGTCCAAGTACTTGGTGAGACTGCCGTGTTTGTCGTAGAATTAATGCAATCTATTTGATTCAACTCTCTGTTTCCAAAATGACATTCATAGCAGATCGCCCCTGTTCCGGCATTCACCTTGTCTGCACTATTGTCCGAATCATTGAGGGCCGCAGTCGTATTCACCGGTTTCATGAGAGTAACTTCACCGGCTATCCTCAACTGGTATGGATTTGTACCATCGACATCGGTACCAAAGTGAGGATCATGACAGGCGATACAGTTCACTGCACCGAAGGCCTTGGGATAGAGGATCGGATCTGCGGGTGACCAAGAAAGATAGGCACGGTTCGCACCGACGGTCGCAGGTGCCAAGGGGTCAAGAGCACCCACCGCATCGTCCAGATGATCTACACCACCAGCCTCCATAAACTTAATGAAGCCTTCTGTTGTATGACACTTCGTACATTTGTCGGTATACAGCCAGGTTCCATAACTAGAGGTAGAAGCACTATTGTGTTTCGATTGTTTCCACTGTTCTTCTTCGATATGGCACTGACCACAAACACCAGATTCTGAAGCAGATTTTGCGATACCTGTGTAGAGACCACCTACATGATGCTGACTTCCTGGGCCATGACAGCTTTCGCACTGCACATTGGCCAGTTTTGCCACTTCGGGATCGCTGCTGGTAAAATCTGCATAAGTGGCAGGAAAGAGGGCCGCGGTGGTAGGCAGCGTAAAATCTCTCGCCAGGTCATCAAAGCCCTCATTGTTGGCATCGGTATTGTAACCGGTGGTATGCTGCTGCCAGAGATAGGGCGAGGGTAAGAGCCCACTATAGGTAGCATAGTTATCCGAAAAGATATGCGAATGCTTGGTGGATTGCCATTCGTGAACCATATTTCCATAGGCACGATCTCTACCGCGAGTACCGATGGTCGCATCATTCTCACCATGGCAGTTGGCACACTGCAGACCTGTAGGGGTTTCGTCGCCAATAGCCCCTACTCCCACATAATCAGCGGCAGTAATACTAAGAGTTCCCGGGGTAATCACCACTGGAGCATTGTAACCACTTGTCAGAATTACTGGTGTACGCGTAGTACCCGTACCCAGCGGGCAGAGACTTGCATCCGTACAATAGGTGACTACATACTGCCCTGGGACATCCGGTGTGAAGCTTGGGAACTGGCTGGTCGAAGTCAAACTTCCACCAGTAAATGTTGTATTCGAGCCCTCCGGCACGGTCAGATTCCAACTCCAACCAGTATAAAGCACAATACTCGTTCCAAAAGCCTTCTGTTGGGCACCCGCCAGATAAACCTTTGTTCCGACGCCCACCACATTGAGACCACTTGAAGGATGAATTTCTTTTCCGCCATCCTGAAGCCAGACCTCCATTGTTTCAGTGTCCGTCCCATCGATGGTCAGACGAAAGACCATCCGGGTGTCCAGGCGTGAAATAGGTAACACCTGCCACTTCACTACATCTGCTCTATTTAACAAACCAGCTACGGTCGGAGCTGTAAACGAAAGCACCGCACTTGTAGTCGTTGCTGGATCGAGGGTTGCTGCAGGACCTGCGATTTGTTCCCACAAATAGGTAGGTGTACCCGTTGTTGTAGAGGCAGCGGCCGAGAGGGTTGCCCCTGTGGCGCCCAGATCTACTGCTTTTTCAGTCACACCCAATCGTGTGCGGGTGGTGATAGATGAGCCAGCAGGGACACTGATGTTGGCCAAGGCATTATTGACCGTAATGCTGGTCGTGTCTGCACTGGCGTTGCCGTTGATTGAAAGACGAACAAGATAGGTACCCACTTTATCGGGCGTGAAGCTTGCCGTGAGAGTTGTGCTGTTTGATATTGTAGCCGTGGAGCCCTCGGGCAGGCCCGTAAAAGTCCATTGCGCATCATTTACACTGACACTACCTGAACCATCAAGGTTCACGACAGCACCCAGCAAAACCGTCCGATCGGCACCTGCATTGGCGCCTGTTCCACTTGCTTGTTGCTGCGATGTGCCCCCTCCGCCACCGCAGGCACTCATCCATAACGCAATGGATGAAATGAATATAAAACTAAGAAGTTTTCTTCCCATAATCCGCCCCCTTCTAAATAAAGAATTTAGTACATTAAAATTTTTTTTGATCTTCTGTGATTTTACTGTCTGTTAAAAATAGTGATGAGTCTATGATTTGTATCATGCGGATTACAAATTTTTAACTTCTGTTACAGGATTTTCATTCCCCACCCTCTCCCTCGACGGGAGAGGGCAGGGAGAGGGTGAGATATTGAAAAGTACCTTATTTGAATCACGTCGAAATAAAGGAAAGTTTCATCAGGCACCCTCTCCCCGGCCCTCCCCCGTCAAAGGGGGAGGGAGTTCGAAGTGAAATATCGCGTAAGGTGAGTTAGTAAATCGACCTATCGCGATTTCACAGTCGTACGGCAAAATACGTTCGCTCTCTGTACTGTTCTTTCTCAAATCTCTCGCAAATTCTTTCAAGGTACTTTTCAACCTATCACCCTCTCCCTGCCCTCTCCCGTCAAGGGAGAGGGGAATTGTGATCAAATCACATGACAAGTCGTACAGGCCATTCCGTTATCCGGGTGATGCAGGGTTGGTAGATGACAATCCCGGCAAGGGGCCGATGGTACGTGAATGGGGTTGTGAGGCGGAGTTGGAGTGCCTGCGGTGTGCGAAGGCGTTGAGCTGTGACAGGCGTTGCAGGTCTGCGCTCCGGCCGATTGAACGGGAAAGTGGCAATTCAGGCAATGCAGCTGTGAAGGCGCTCCCCAGCCTGCTGTATGGCTTTGGGGCTGTGTCTGCGAATGACAGCGCTCACAGAAATCGCTGCGATGACAGGTGAGGCAGCGAGTTCTATCCAGACCCACGACTACCGCATGGCCCTTCATCTTCCAGTACTGATTGTGATCTTCCGGAGGCTCTTGCTGGTGACACTTGGCACACCACGATTCCTGATGACACAGCGAGCAAACGGTTTGCGAGCGGAAGGCATATTTTTTCCAGAGGAAACTGCCGTGGGTCTTCATCCAAGGCCCCTGGTGATTTTTGGGGCGCGAATTGGCGGACTTGATATCGTCGTGGCAATCGATACAACGCGTTTCTTTGTCGATATTTTTATGATCTTCCGCCCAGGGCGCAACCAAGTCTTTCGACACATCTCCCCAAGTGATGTCGCGTTCGCACTGCTTGTTGGCCAGCAAAAACGGAAGCAGCAATAAAAGTCCTACCCATGATTTTTTATTTAGAAATCCCATACCAGCCTCACCCTTCCCGAATGGAATCCGTTGATGGCATTCTTCTCAAATTCGTAAGTCGTCTTGAGTTTGAGATCTTTTCTTATCTTACCTTCCACCTCGGCAAAATAAGTTCTCACATTATTCGACACATCGCCTGTAAACAAATTGTAGCGGTAAAGGTAATAGGCCGTCCCTGCCCCCACAGTCAGCCTCTTTTTAAGCAGCTGCTGATTCAGCGAAAAGTTAAGCCCGAAATAATTATTTTTTAAGACGCTGTCTTCTCCGTGATAATAATTGGCCGCGGTGGAAGTAGAGAAGCCCTTGATGAGAAAATCACGGGTAGACAAAGTTCCATATACCCGCTCGTAGCCGTGGTTAAAGGCGCCGGCAATCTCTTCGTCATCCAGTTTACGAACCGAGGCACCGGTTTCAAAGCTAAATTTCTTTCCAAATCCTTTGTAAATACGGGCCTGAAATTCCGTGTAAGGTTCATAAGTACCGGCCACAGACAAGGGATCGGATTCGAGCACCCGGAAATCGTAGGCCTTCAGCAAGCGGTAAACACTGAAATCTAGCCTCAAATCCTGTTTTGGAAAACGGGTGGAAGAAGAAAACTCCCAGTTGCGAAGCTGGTCTGAAAATAAAGTGAGTTTCGAATAGAGATCCCAGTTGGAGGTCAGCTTGAGCCATACCGAATTGCCGATCAGGCTGTCTCCGGTTTTACCCTCTGTAATGCGGTAGCCACCAATCTTGTCGTGAAGATGCTCGAAGGTGCTTCGAAAACGCAGGCGAGAGACGGGAGTCCATTGAAGAGAGGCCCCTGCAGTCCAATCGCCCGCCTCTTCTCCCAACTGATTTTCATAGAGATGCACGGGCACCCCTGCAAAACCTGAAAGAACAAAACCATAGTAGGCCTTACTCTCCAGGGAGATACCATCAAAATTAAGATTCTCTAATTCATAAAGATGCTGTCTCCCAATACGGATATTGCCAAAGGGATTTACCTTATTGACGTCGAGATAGGCCGAATACAAGCGACCCACAGCCCGAGAGGAGAAGGAGTCGTAAACATTGTGATAGGGGCTGTTGAGATCGTTGCTATTCAAATCGGCGAAAAGCCCGGCCTCGATGGACCCCGAATAACGATGCATCGTGGGATCACCTATATTTAGGGTAACCAGGGTTTCTGTGAGATTATTGGAATTGTCACCGGTGGTTTGCCAGCGGTAATTTTCCATGATCCAGCCATGCAAAAGAGAATCGCCAGGCTTTTTTGCGGCCTTGGGTTCTTCTTTTTTAGGCTCTTCCTTCGAATCTTTGGGAGTATCCGCGGGGCTAGCCTCTGGACTGGATTCCTCTGCATAAGATTTTTTCAGCGAGCCACCCCATCCTGCGAGCAGCAACACCAAAACCATCAGTATTTGAAATGAGCGAGAGAGTAGTTTCATAAGATAAGTAATTCAGGTTACGGGATTTCTACGTAACCGATTATCGCAAATTATTGCAAAACAAAGCCCGGGAATCCCTCCCGGGCTTTGTTATTTCTATCGCAATTATTTTCCTAACAAAAACGAAACCAAGGAAGCGAGATCAGCATCTGCTCCGTTGAAGACCTTCTTGTGCTTTGCACCATTCACATCCACTTCTTTCTTAAGCCATGCCTTCAGAGAATCTTCAGGCGTTGCTTTCGTTTTCAAGAACTCAGGCTTAATCGTTGAAAGATCAGCGGGTTCTTTTTTCTCGCCTGCATCCGCGTCTGCAGCATCCTTGGGCAATGCTGCGATACCTTCACTCTTTATGGCATGACATTTATTGCACTTATTATCTAAAAAGACTTTTTTTCCAGCCGCGTTTCCAGCTGCAAAACTGGGCGTTGACACGAAGGCCAATGCCAAGGCTAACGCTGCGATCTCGATCATTGCTGATTTTCTCATAAGAGAGTCTCCTTTGTTTATTTGCTGCTTAATGGTTGTTTATTACTAACTCACGTTATGCGATTTTAAAGCCCCAGTTCCCCCTCTCCAGGGGGAGAGAGCCCAGAATAAAAATCGCGTAACATCAGTAAGCAAATCACCTCAAGCAGGTCCCAACCCACAAAATAAAACCCGGGAGGAAAGTCCCGGGTTTTTTATTTCTATGCAGTTATTTTCCCAGCAGAAACGAAACCAGGGAAGCGAGATCTGCATCTGCTCCATTGAAGAGCTTCTTATGCTTTGCACCGTTTACATCCACCTCTTTTTTAAGCCAGGCCTTCAGGGAATCTTCCGGTGTAGCCTTCGTTTTCAAGAAGGCAGCATCAATTTTTGAAAGATCGGGGGGATCTTTTTTCGCAGCCCCACCTGCCTCAGCCTCGTCAGCCCCGGCCTCTTTAGGTAAGGCTGAGATCCCTTCACTTTTCATTGCATGACATTTATTGCACTTGTTGTCTAAAAAGACTTTTTTTCCAGCTGCATTTCCAGCGGCCCAACTCGGCGCCGACGCGAAGGTCAGGGCCAAGGCAAGCGCTGCGATCTCGATCATTACTGACTTCCTCATAAGAGAGTCTCCTTTGTTTATTTACTGCTGAATTGGTTTTGCAGACTTCCTGCGCAACAACTTACTCAGGAAGTCCAATGAATATTTCGCCACCTATATTCATTTTTAATTTTTGGCAACGATAAGAATCAAAATTAATCAACCCTTGTCAGCCACTTCCAATTTTCTTTTATTTGCAGGAGGTGGACTAACATAAACTTCGACATAGGCCATGATTCACATCATATGGATAAAAAAAAAGGGGCCCGAATCTTCGGACCCCTTTTTCAGGGAATCACATTACTTCTATCCAGTTTAGATACAAGTAAAATTACCTGTCACTGTGTCATAGGTACAAGTCATCGCCGCTGCAGCCCCTACGGTAGGAGCCCAGGTATAGGTGAGCGCTGCGGATTTCACCCAGTAATTGGAGGTCACCGTATCTTGCAAAACATTTCCAAAGCAGGGTGCGGAGCCTGCAGGAGTTACCCCATTACCGCAAGTCGTGGGATAGGCTGCGATCGTATCCAGATCTGCGGGGACAACGGGTGTCGTCCCATTGGACAAGGCATTGGAACGGAACATGTTGATACCGCCCTTTACACCGCCGATGATTCCATCACGCGCACTGGTTTTTGCGTTAGACGTTAAGTCATAAAAGGTGGGCAAGGCCATCACAGCCAGGATGCCCAGGACGGTCATGACCAAAATCAATTCGATCATGGTAAAACCTTTTTGACCTTTTTTGTGTTTCTTTTGAATCTTTTTTGTTTGCCCTCTCATATACGTTACCTCCCTTAAAGTTTTTATTTAGAAAACATGCACACCCACTCAAACGGCAGCTTTCCGAAATACTTTAGAGGAAATTAAATTTTTTCTTCATGTCGCCCCCCTTTTATTTTGTTGGGCCTAATGATTCGTAACCGCTTTAGACATATTCCACATGGGGAGGAATATTCCCAAAGCCATCAGAGTCACCATACCAAACATTAAACAGAGTAAAATTGGTTCGATCAGCGTCGTCATGTTTTTGGTCATGTGATTGATTTCCATATCGAAGTGCCCCGCCATGGCCGAAAGCATGGTGTCCAGATTGCCCGATTGCTCCCCAATGGCCGTCGTTTCTACCATGATGGGCGCAAAGGCCTTTCCATTGCGCATCACCTCGGAGATGGTTTTTCCCTCGAGCAGGCCATCACGAAATTCATTGATCTCTTTCGCGTAAGCCTCATTGCCTATCACCTGGGAAAGCACCTCAAAGCTGCGCACCAAAGGCAAACCGCTTTTATACAAGGCGGCAAACAGATGCCCAAAGCGTGCCATGGCTATCTTTTGAAAGAGCACACCAAATACCGGCATGCGAAGTTTGAAATAATCGATTTGCAACCTGCCCTTCTCGCTCGCCGCATAACGTCCAAACAGGAAGCCAGCGGTTCCGAGAATCAACAGAACAATATACCAATAGCTGGAGCAAAAATCGCTGATGGCGATGAGGATACGCGTGGGCAGAGGCAGCTGGGCCTGAAACTTTCCATAAAAATCGGAGAACTTTGGGATGACAAAGGTCATCATCACATAAAAGGCGATGCCCATGACCCCGATGATGATTTTGGGGTAGAGCGTGGCAGAGGCCACATCGTGCTTCAGCTTGTTGTCCTTTTCCAGCACCAGGCCAAGTTCTTCCAACACCTGATCCAGAATACCGGCCTCTTCGCCGGCCAGCAGCATACTGATATAGAGCTTGTCAAAAATTTGCGGGTGCTTGGCAAAGGCCTTGGCCAGCGAAAGACCGCTTTGGATATCGTCGCGAATACTGACGAGGGCCTCTTTGAGGATTTCGTTTTGTGCCTGTTTGGCCAGGGTAGAAAGCAGGGCGTCAATCCCCAGCCCCGCCTTGAAGAGGGTTTGAAACTGGCGGGTAAAGACAATCAGTTCTTCTTCCCTCACCCCATTCATCAGTTTTTTAAGGCGATCCTGAACCAGTTCCAGACTGAAACCGGCCGGAGCAAGTTCCACAATATTTAACCCACGTTTGCGTAGCGTGAGAAAAATTTCTTGTTCACTTTCCCCATGCACCAGCCCCTTGAGGAGGGTGCCTTGAGGATCAAAAGCCTTGTAGAGCATTTCTATCATAGGTTCCTTTGTGGATCAAAATGCCTCCGTCACCCGCAACACCTCACTCACCGTGGTAATTCCCTGCGTCACTTTTTTTCGACCATCTTCAATCATATAGGTATAGCCATAATTTTTTGCGGCCTCCGCGATGTGTTCGTCTTTGCCACCACTATCAATTATTTTTCGAAGTTCCTCGGTGACGGTAAACAATTCAAAGATTCCCACCCGGGAAGTAAAACCGGTTTCGCGGCAATTGGAACAGCCCTTGCCCCGAAACAATTTGGTGCCTTTGGCAAGTCCCAGGGCCTGACCTTCCCCCTCTTCGTCTTCGTATTCCTCGATGCAATCGATGCAAATTTTTCGAACCAGCCTTTGCCCCAACACTCCCACGAGGGCGGCCGATAAAAGATAATTGGGGATGCCCAGATTGATTAAACGGGACACCGCCCCCACGGCCGTATTGGTATGCAGTGTGGAGAGCACCAGATGCCCGGTGAGTGCCGCGCGCAGGGCCATCTCGGCGGTTTCAGGATCGCGTACTTCGCCGACCATGATGACATCGGGATCCTGCCGCAACATACTGCGCATGGCGGAGGCAAAGGTCATGTTGGCCTTGTTGTTCAACTGCCCCTGATTGACTCCGGCAATTTCATTTTCGACGGGGTCTTCAATCGACATGATATTCCGATCGATGGAATTGAGCATCTGCAGGGCAGAATAAAGGGTGGTCGATTTTCCAGAACCCGTGGGACCTGTCACAAACAGGAGGCCATGAGGACGTTTGATCCACGATTTGAAGCGCTCACAATCTTCGGGAAACATTCCCAGCTGCTCCAGTTTTTTCAGGCCCCCTTTGGACAAAAGACGAATCACCACTTTTTCGCCAAAGACCGTGGGATAGCAGGAAGCCCGGCAATCGAGCAGATTCCCCCGAATTTTAAGACTGATGCGCCCATCCTGGGGGGCCCGTTTTTCAGCGATATTCATCCCCGAAATAATTTTCATGCGGGAAACAATGGGCAAAAGCATTTTGACCGGCAGGATATGTTTTTCTTCCAGCAGACCATCCACTCGAAAACGGACACGAACAAAATTTTCCTGGGGCTCAATGTGAATGTCGCTGGCCTTCTCCACAAAGGCCATTTCCAGAATGGAATTCACCGCCGCCACTGCCCCCACCGAAGACGCCAGCTCTTCCACATTCTGATTTCCCTCTTCCCCTTCGGTCCTGTTTTTTCGCTCTTCGGTGTTGATCACCTCCACCTGTTCCTTGCCCAGCGAATTGAGCAGATGGATTTGATAGTGTTCAATCACCGCCTTTTCAATTTGCTGTTTGGGGGCCAGGGCAAATTTTAAAACAAGACTTTTGCTTTGAAGTTCACCGCGTAACAGAGAAACCAAGCCAGGATCGGGAATCACCACCGTTAATGTCCCCTCACTCAGGTTCACGGGAATCACATTGTATTTTTTGGCCAGATGATAAGGAACATATTTGAGCAGAGTTCGATGAATACTTTGCTGGGCAAGATTCAAGAGGGGAAAACCGAATTGCTCGGAATAATAAGCCAGCAGATCTTTTTCGC
>JADFYH010000044.1:0-1354 GCA_015233135.1 Deltaproteobacteria bacterium | reverse complement strand
TGCAAAAGAATATGGGACAGCTCCCCACCGGTATTTTTTTGGGTCAACTCCGCCGCGGCAAATTGTTCTTTTGAAATTGCACCCCGGGCGAGCATGGCCTGCACCAGATCTACGGGTTGTTGACTCAATTCTATATTCATAACACCTTACATTCCCCCTCTTAAGGTAAGAGGGGGTTAGGGAGCGTTATGACAAATAGGGCCCGCTTGCTCATAACTCCTCCCACCCTCCTCTTATCTTAAGAGGAGGAGAGTTGGAAAAATGCCTGTTTTTTTATTTTACTGGCTTTTATTATTGTAGCTGAAAAAAAGATCAGTTGTAAATGGTCTCGAGCGAAGATAAACTATTTAAATAGTTGATATTAAAATACTTTTTAACAAACCTTATCAGGATTTAACATGCGTACTTTAAAAGAATTGCTCTCCCGGGTGGTTGAAAAAAAAGGCTCCGATTTGCACATCTCTGCCGGGTCTCCACCGCGCCTGCGTTTGCATGGGGAGTTAATTCCCCTGGAAAACGAGGCCATCGTCGGGGTGGAAGAGGCAAAAAGGCTTTGCCTGGAATACGCGACAGAAAACCAACAGAAGCGCCTGAATCAGATGCAGGAAATCGATTTTTCTTTTGGCATCGAAAATGTTTCGCGATTTCGTGCCAACGTCTATGCCGAAAAGGAATCCATTGCTGGTGCATTTCGCGCGCTGCCCCTGGAGATCCCGGATATTGAAAAACTGGGGCTTCCTCCCAAGGTAAAGGAACTGGTCAACCGACCCAATGGCCTGGTGCTGGTGACTGGAGCGACGGGTTCCGGAAAATCGACCACGATTGCTTCCATCTTAAATCAAATCAATAAAACCCGAAAAGAACATCTCATCACCATCGAAGACCCAATCGAATACATCTTCAATCATGGCGCCTGCATGGTGCATCAACGCGAGGTGGGCCTGCACACTGAAAGCTTTCAGAGCGCCCTCAAATATATCCTGCGACAAGATCCAGACATTGTGCTGGTGGGTGAAATGCGTGATTTAGAAACCATTCAGGCCGCCATTACCACTGCAGAAACGGGGCATCTGGTGTTTGCGACCCTGCATACAAATTCCACCGTTCAGACGGTGGATCGTATCATCGATGTCTTTCCGCCCAATCAACAACCTCAGGTGCGATCACAGCTGGCCTTTATTCTGGAAGCCATCTTATGCCAGCAGCTCATCCCCATCAAGGGCGGCGGACGCAAGCTGGCCATTGAAATGCTGTTCCCCAATTATGCCATCCGCAACCTGATTCGTGAGGGGAAAACCCATCAGATGTATGCGCAAATGCAAAGTGGTCAGGAAAAGACAGGCATGAGGACCAT
>JADFYH010000043.1 GCA_015233135.1 Deltaproteobacteria bacterium | reverse complement strand
TGAACTTCTGAATTTTTCAATAAATCGGAGGCGTTTCCTTGCAGTTTGATTTCTCCGGTTTCTAGCACGTAGGCACGGTGTACATTTTCTAGCGCCAGGTAAGCATCTTGTTCTACCAGAAGAATGCCCACCCCCTGTTCGTTGATCTGTCGCAGCGTGGCGAAAATTTGTTGGGTGAGGGCGGGAGAAATTCCCAGGGAGGGTTCGTCCAGCAGCAAGAGCTGGGGCTTGGCCATCAGCGCTCGGGCAATGGCCAGCATTTGTTGTTCTCCACCGGAAAGGGTCCCGGCATTTTGGCTGAGGCGTTCTTTTAAACGGGGGAAGAGTTTAAAGAGCTGCTCAAACTCCTGTTTGAAATGGATGTTTCCTTTTCGAGAATAAGCCCCCAATTCCAGATTTTCTTTTACGCTGAGATTCGAAAAAATCTGGCGTCCCTCGGGCACTTGCGCCACACCCGAGGCGACAATTTTTTCGGGTGGCATTTCGTTTAGCAAAAGCACATCTCCGGTGGGAGAGCGATAGGAAATTTGGCCCGAACTGGGTTTTATAATTCCGGAAATGGCTCGCAACAAAGTGCTTTTCCCCGCCCCATTGGCCCCAATCAAGGCCACCCTTTCGCCCGGTTTTATTTCAAGATGGATTCCCTTCAAGGCATGGATGGCTTGATAGTGGACATTCAGATTTTGAATTTGGAGCAGCATAATATTATTGTGAATTGGTAAACCGGTAAACTCGTAAACTGGTGAACTGGTTTAATACCCTCTTTAACCAGTTTACGAGTTTACCGGTTTACGATTTCTATCCCCTAAATAAGCCTCAATCACTTGAGGATGATTGCGAATGTGCTCAGAGCTGCCTTCTGCGAGCAGGGTTCCGTAGTTGAGCACCAGGATGCGAGGGCATAAATTCATCACCACGTGCATGTCGTGTTCAATGAGGATAATCGCCAGGCCATGATCCTGGTGCAGGCCTCGAATGAGTTGCATGAGTTCGTTTTTTTCACTCAGATTCATTCCTGCAGCGGGTTCATCGAGCAACAAAAGTTTTGGATTTGTGGCAAGGGCGCGCACAATTTCCAGTCGGCGTTGATCGCCGTAGCAGAGGTTTTTTGCCAGTTCCAGGCGCTTTTCCAGGAGTCCAAAAAGTTCCAGTAAATCAAAAGTCTTTTTCTGGATTTGTTTTTCTTCATTTACAAAGGAATCCAATTTTAAAACGGAGGAGAAAAGCGAGGCCTCAATGTGAGGATGAAAGGCAATGCGTACGTTGTCTTGAACGCTTAGATTTTGAAAGAGGCGAATATTTTGAAAGGTGCGGGCAATGCCCAGGCGACTAATCTGATGGGGGTTGAAATGGATTAAACTTTGCCTTTGAAAAGAAATTTCTCCCTCACTGGGACTGTAAACCCCGCTGAGGATATTAAAAAAAGAGGTCTTACCTGCTCCATTGGGGCCGATGATGCCCAAGAGCTCTCGCTCAGCCAGCTGGAAGCTGAGTTGGGTAAGGGCTTTGATGCCTCCAAAATGGAGGGAGCAGTTTTGGATTTGCAGGAGGAGCTTATCATTCTTAGCCCTCTCTCCCCTCGAGGGAGAGAGTTGGAGAGAGGGGGGTATTGTGTTGTTCAATTGATTTTTCCCCTCTCCCTAACCCTCTCCCTCAAGGGGAGAGGGGATTTGTTTGATCTTCCAATCATAATCAAAATCAAAAGCAGTGCATAAATAATCATACGACTGTCCGATAGATTGAGGGTCGTGTCACCTAAATGAATCGCGGGAATAAATCTTAAAAGCTCGGGTAAAAAAGTGAGCAGGGTGGCAGCAATTACGGTTCCTGTCAGCGAGCCTGTCCCTCCCAAGACGATCATCACCACGTATTCGACGGACTTCATGAAAGTAAAAGAATTGGGGTGTAGGTAACTCATGAGGTGGGCATAAAGGCCACCGCCCAGTCCGGCAATAAAAGCTCCCAGGGTAAAGGCCATAATTTTAAAACGGCTGCAATCGATGCCCATGGAGGCAGCGGCAATTTCATCTTCGCGGATCGCCAGCAAGGCCATGCCTTTGGAGGAGCTGAGCAGATTTTTGAGCACGATGAAAGTGAGCGTCGCAAAAAGGAAAATCCAGAACAGGTTGGAATATTCGGGAATACCACCCAGGCCTTTGGCAGCACCCAACCATTCAAAGTTGGTGATGAGCACTCGAATAATTTCTCCAAAGCCCAAGGTGGCAATAGCCAGATAATCTCCTTTGAGGCGCAAGGTGGGAATTCCCACGAGTAATCCGGCAAGCGCCGCCAGCAGGGCACCGAAGCCCAGGGCAATCAAAAAAACAAGAGTTTGAGCATAGGCTGGGTGTAAAAAGGCCAAGTGTCTTAAAAGGGTCGCCCCACAGAGCGTGCTGACAAAAGCAGCACCGTAAGCCCCAATGGCCATGAATCCGGCATGTCCCAGCGAAAATTGACCGGTCATGCCGTTGATTAAATTAAGTCCCAAAGCCAGGATGACATTGATGCCCAGTAAGCAGAGGATTTGAATCACATAGGCGTTGAGAAAATAAGGAAAGAGGAATTGGAGAAGTAAGAGGCTAATGAAGAGGAAAAGAATTTTTAATAGACGTTGTAGCATTATTATTTTGGTTCTTCACGCTCTCGAGTGGGTAAAATAATATACTTTAACTGTTTATTCATTTATTCCCCTCTCCCCTTGGGGGAGAGGGTAGGGTGAGGGGTCCATTCACTTGCTTCCAATATCTGACTCAACACTCCCTCACGGTTCTCATAAAATTCATTGTTCCAAAATCGTAATACTCCGCACCCCTTTTCCAAACATACGAAATCCACAATATAAGCTCCAAGAATAGGTTGTCTTCTAAATTTCAATCCCTTTAAACGCCTGGACCTCAAATAGTACCAAAGATCATTTTCTGTATTTGTACTTTTCTTTCGGAGTAATTTTGAAACGCCAACCAGTGCACCCATTTATTTTTCCCCTCACCCTGACCCTCTCCCCCAAGGGGAGAGGGGAATCCTTTCTGCCTGTTTCTAATTTTTAATTGTGATACAAGTTTTTCATCCTACTCAATTCTCTTCCTATCCACTACTTGCGCGTATTTCCTGCCCTTGAATACCTCAAATTTACCCACTCGCTTCCGGCTTCACACCTTCTCCTGGCTTTTCTTCCCCAACAATCCTTCAGGCTTAAACAGTAAAATCAAAATCAGTAAAACAAAGGCGATGGCATCGCGATAGGTTGAAGACAAATATCCTGAAACAAAGGTCTCGGATAGCCCCATCACAAAACCACCCAATAAGGCGCCTGGGATATTTCCAATGCCTCCCAATACCGCAGCCACAAAGGCTTTGAGGCCAGGCATCATTCCCATGAGGGGATCAATTTTAGGATTGTACATACTAGCAAGCACGCCTGCAGCACCGGCCAGAGCGGAACCCAAGACGAAGGTCCAGCGGATAATTCGGTTGACTGGAATCCCCACAAAGGCCGCAGCGGTGTGCGAGAAAGAGACGGCGCGCATGGCCTTGCCTACCTTGGTTTTCATCACAATAAAGTGCAGTAGAAACATCAAGAACAAACTGACCCCAAAGATGAGCAGCTGAATGCTGCTGAGTCGTACTTCTTTCCATTGAAAGAGGACGGTTTGAGAAAGCAGCTCAGGAAAGAATTTAGGATCGGCTCCAAAAATAAGTTGTCCGCCATTTTGTAATAAGAGGGAAACCCCGATAGCGGTGATTAAAGAAGAAATGCGAGGGGCAGACCGCAGGGGTTTGTAGGCCAGTTTCTCAATGCTCGCACCGAGCAGGGCACAGCAGAGCATGGAGCTCAGCAACACGATAGAAAAATGAAGCAAAGAAGGATCTGTAAAACCCAAGGCGCGAGTGAGATAGTAACCCGCCATGGCTCCCATCATATACACCTCGCCGTGCGCAAAATTAATGAGGCGCAGCACTCCGTACACCATGGTGTAGCCCAAGGCGATGAGGGCGTAGATGGAACCCCAGGCGAGACCATTGATGAGTTGTTGGAGGAAGAGGGACATCAAGGTCCCTCCCCTTAAGCTAAGGGGAGGTTAGGTGGGGTTATGGGCACTTTGTTCTCAATTGGCCATAACGCCCCCCAACCCCCTCTTAGCTTAAGAGGGGGAGATTAAGGTTAAAAGTCGGTCTCAGGGATTCACCGCATCCGCAAATTTAATTTTTCCATCCTCAATTTTCAAAATCACCAGACGCTTTTGGGCATTGCGTTTTTCATCCATTTTAATTTGTCCTGAAATTCCTGAAAAGTTTTGGGTAGAGGCCAAGGCCTCTTTAATTTTGCCAGCATCTTCGCTGCCAGCGCGTTGGATGGCGTCATAAAGCAGACGGGCGGTATCGTATCCGAGTACCGCCATGGCATCGGGCACTTCGTGAAATTGTTTTTTGAATTTCTGAA
This sequence comes from Deltaproteobacteria bacterium, assembly GCA_015233135.1. Classification (NCBI taxonomy): domain Bacteria; kingdom Pseudomonadati; phylum Myxococcota; class Myxococcia; species Deltaproteobacteria bacterium. The sequence goes on along the minus strand of JADFYH010000043.1, from coordinate 13,396 downwards.
TAAATTGTTGCACCACAGGGCTGGGATCATCCACTGCATAATGATTGCTGAAATAGGCGCCATTCACGGCAGATCCGCCAATTTCAAGGGTTTTAGCAGAGTCCCAACCATCTCCGCCCATCATGGGGATATTCAGGCCTAACTCTTTGGCCTGTCTGGCGATAAGACCCACCTCAGTATAATAACCGGGAACGTAGAGTCCTTCGGGATTTTTTGATTTGATGCTCGTGAGTTGAGCTCTAAAATCGATATCGCCTTCGGAGTAAGATTGGATCTCTACAATTTCTCCGCCTGATTGTTTGAAAGTTTTTTCAAAAAAGTCGGCCAGGCCTACCGAGTAATCATTTTTAATGTCTTTCAAGATGGAAACTTTTTTGAGACCCAATTTCTCGAACACAAACTTGGCCATGGCCTCGCCTTGAAAGGTATCTACAAAACAGGCCCTGAAAATATAGTCCCCCACTTCAGTCACTTTGGGATTGGTAGAAGCCGGGGAGATCATCGGAATTTTTGCCTTTTGTGCCTCGGGTGCTGCAGCCAGAGAACGGGAAGAGGCCACTTCTCCAATGATGGCCTTCACCTGGTTTTGCTTGATGAGTTTTAAAATGGCATTCTTCGCTTCTTCGGGTTTGCTTTGATCGTCTTCGGTAATCACCTGAATTTGTTTACCCAGCAAACCGCCTTGCTGGTTGACTTCTTCGGTAGCCATTTTAACGCCTTTATGTACCGATTGTCCAAAGGTGGCCGTACCGCCTGTGAGGCTGCCGTATTCACCTATGAGAAGTACATTCTCATTTTTTTTGCAGGAGAGAACTGAAAGGGATGTAAGAACTAGAAACGAAAAAGTAAGAATTTTTTTGAGCATAGAATTCCTAAGAAAAAATTGAGAAGTATGTGGAACCCTAATATATGCCGCCCCCTCTTTTTTCAGGCAAGTGTTAATTCAGGATCAACAGAAAGGTTGCTGTTGCGTCACACAATGAAGGGCGCCCATGCCCCAAATGAAATCGTTGCAAATAATTCCGACAATTTTTCTCGATGGGAAAATTTTTTGCAAGCGTTCTAAAACAGTGGTGTCATTTTTGTGCTGATAGATTGGAACTAAAAGCACCTTATTCGCGATATAAAAATTGGCATAGGAGGCCGGAAGCCTTCCTTCATCCCCTCGGTCTAATCTTCCAGGCATAGGCAAAGTGATAATCTTAAAGGCTTTGCCGTCCTGGTCTTTCATTTTCTGAAGATGTTTCAAGTTTTCTTGAAGGGCTTTGTAATTTTCATCGGCCGGATCTTCTTCCACGACGGTGACAATCGTGTCTGCGGCAACGAAGCGAGTGATGTCATCCACATGCCCGTCCGTATCGTCTCCTGCGATTCCTTCCTCTAACCAAAGGATGTGGTGAGCTCCCAAATATTTGCAGAGATAGGCTTCGATTTCTTTTTTGGTCAGATGGGGGTTTCGATTTTTGTTCAAGAGGCATTGTTCGGTAGTGAGTAAGCTGCCCTTTCCATTCACATCAATCGATCCGCCTTCCAATACCAGTGGAGGCTGGATTACAGGGATTTGTAAAAACTTTTCCAAACGTTGAGGAATGTCATCATCCCGTTTTAAAGTTTCATATTTATTGCCCCAGGCGTTGAAGAGGAAGTCGAGGGCGTAGATTTGACCCTCTCCTTTTCTTACCCCCTCCTTTACAAGGAGGGGGTTGGGGGTGGTGTGAACAAATATCGGCCCATAATCCCGAATCCACGAATCGGAGGTCTTAATAAAATGAAAATTTAAATTTTTTGGATTCGCCTGATATTTTTTTAATTTTTGTTGAACGAGATTTTTGGTCTCGATGTCATCCACTAATAAATTCACAATCTCATGAGGAGTTAAGGCCTCTATCATCTGACAAAAAATCTCTTGGGCTTGTGGCACGCGGTCTGGCCAGGTGAGGGGATCTTTGGGCCAGGTGAGCCAGGTGGCAAGGTGCGGGGCCCATTCGGGGGGCATGTGGTAATTTGGGTTATTCATAATCAAAGGGATTAGTAACAGTGATAAAATCTGCGGAACTCAAGTAAATAGTAGTTTTATTCATGACAAGGGAGTGCCATACGTATGGCAAGAGGTCAAGCTCAGGTCCTATACTCCTCTGGCCTGCGGCAAGTGAGGAAAGGCCAGTCTTTGCGCACTCTTTCAATCTCCGACAAATCACACGTAGCCATCAGAATTTCTTCGTGATCGTGGCTGGCCTTGGCCAGTACTCGCCCTAAAGGATCAGCGATAAAAGATCCTCCCCAAAAACTGAGATGATTTTCTAATCCGGTACGATTGCAAGCGGCAATAAAGACGGTGTTTGCAATAGCATGAGCGCGTTGGATGGTAAACCAGGCGTCATACTCGGTGAGCCCCAATTCAACGCGATTGTTTTCGGGGCGATGGGAATTAGGAGAAAAGCTATCGGAGGGCCATCCGATTGCCGTAGGATAAAAAATAATCTCTGCTCCTTGCAAAGCAAGGCTGCGTGCCCCTTCGGGGTACCATTGATCCCAGCAGACTTGAACCCCAATGTTTCCAAATCTGGTTTTGAAGATCGGATAACCTAGATCGCCAGGTTTAAAATAATAAAGTTCGCTGTAATAATTTTCGAGGTCATTGGGGATGTGGACCTTGCGGTATTTGCCTAAGAAGGTTCCATCGGCGTCTAAGACGCAGGCGGTGTTGTAGTAATTCAACCCCTCACCCTGACCCTCTCCCCCAAGGGGAGAGGGGACTTGATCTTTTGTAGATTCTATATTTTTCCCCTCGCCCCTTGGGGGAGAGGGTAGGGTGAGGGGTCCTTTTTCAAAAAGCGAAGCGACGAGGACCACTCCCAGTTCTTTGGCGAGTTTGCCTAGAACCTCTGTCGTCTTGCCCGGGATTTCTTCAGCGAGTACAAAATACTTCTCATTATTTTCCTGACAAAAATAAAGATTGGTAAACAGCTCCTGCGTAGAAATAATCTGCGCACCTTTTTTTGCGGCTTCACGGGCGAGTTGGATTACTTTGTCCAAATTTTCTTGCGCCTTACCGCTGCAAGACATTTGGAGCAGGGCCAGTGTGATGTTTGTAGACATGATTCTATACTCCCCTCGCCCCTTGAGGGAGAGGGCAGGGTGAGGGGAAATATTTGATTCAAATTGCATCAAAGATCACCCTCTCCCTGACCCTCCCCCCTCAAGGGGGAGGGGAATGGTATTCACTCGGGAAATATTAAGTAAACTGCATTTTCCACAATCTCAAAAACTTCATCCCAGGAAGCTTCGGGAATCTTGTTCACTTTTAAAATCTGCTCATTCAAAAAGACACTTTTAATTTTGCCATCTTCCAGGAGGGCTTTTGCCAAAGGATTGTCCAGGCTCTGTTCTACATTTAAAAACATTTTGGGTGTGTCACTGAGTTGACGATTCACGTAGAACTGAAAACCGTTGGGTTCAGGCAAAGGCTCGGGTCGAAGGACAAGTTTTGACATGGGTTCTCCTGCACAGGCTCTTAGTGAAGAGCAATTGTACTTGTCAAAACATCTTTTGTGCTTCAATACGTTTGTAGTTTTAATCCTTTTTTTTGGAGTTTTTATGCAAGCGATCCCTGCCTCAAATTCCACTGCGGAATTTACTCATCTGGTTTTACCTCCCGATATTAATGCCATCGGAAGCATCTTCGGTGGGCGCATCATGGAGTGGATCGATATCGCCGCTGCCATTGTGGCGACTCGGCATTGTCGCAAGGTGGCCGTGACAGCCAGTATGGACGCGCTGCATTTTATTTCTCCGGTAAAATTAGGGGATATTGTGATTATCAAGGCCTCGGTCGATTATGTGCACAATACTTCCATGGAAATTGGAGTGCGGGTGGAATCGGAAGAACCTACCACGGGAATTCGAAAACACACCGCGAGTTCTTATCTTACCTTTGTGGCCCTGGATGAGAACGGAAAACCCACGCCCGTGCCGGAACTGATTCTGGAAAACGAAGAGCAGAAAAAACTTTTTGAAGAAGGCAGGGAACGGCGAGAAGAACGTCTAAAATGGAAGGCAAGACATCCCCAAACCTAGGAGAAAATAATGAAGAAGTTTTTTAATCTATCCCAATGCGTTTTTATTTTAATGGGAATACTGGGCCTCGCCTGCCTGAGCGCCTGCCAGTATCTACAACCTGAAAAGAAAATCCTTCAAGAAGCCAAACTTGGGCAATATCCGCCCACTGGCCCTCTGGGGGTGGCGGAATGTGATGATTATATTGCCCGCTACCAAAAATGTGTGACAGAAAAAGTACCGGAAAAGGCCAAAAAGGCCTACCGTGAAGGTTTGGAAGTCACCTTGAACTATTGGAAAACCCAAACGGATACTCCCGAAGGCAAAATGGGTTTGGTCACGGCCTGCAAGGTGGCTTATATGGGCTCTCGCACGACCATGGCGGCTTTTGGTTGTGAGTTTTAGTTTATGAAAAAAATCTGGATAAAAATATTATTCATTCTGGCCAGCATTGCCTTTGCCATTTATCTGGCGGCGACCTCTACTTCTTATCCCTCACAGCAACTCATCCATTATCCTGAAATTTCTTCCACCGAAACAAGACCGCAAAGCCTTAAAGTAATGACCTACAACATGGGTTACGCCTCGGGAGATAAAAATAATCTTCCGGTAAAACTCAAGCGCGAAGAAGTAGAAGATCAGCTCAAAAAAATGGCCACGGCCCTGCAAAAGGAAAATCCGGATATCCTTTTGTTACAAGAAGTGGATTTTGCCTCGCAGCGCACTTTTTACATCAATCAGATGCAGTTTTTAGCGAAGGCCCTGCAGCTGCCTTATGCGGCCCTGGCCCTCACCTGGAATAAGCACTATGTGCCTTGGCCTTATTGGCCTCCGGCTGTCCATTTTGGGCGCATGGTTTCAGGACAGGCCGTGCTTTCACGTTTTCCCATTACTGAACAAATCGTGCATGTTTTTTCAAAGCCCAAAGAAAATCCTTTTTGGTACAACTGGTTTTATTTAAATCGCGTGGCACAAAAAGTATCCATCGATTTAGGAGAGAAAAAACTGAAATTATTTAATGTGCATCTGGAGGCCTTTAAGGAAGGAACCAATCAACTTCAGCATGAGGAGCTTGCTCAGCTGGTTTCAGCTCAGCTTTCCGCCCAGCCTGGAGAGCTATTCCTCCTGGGAGGAGATTTTAATAGTCCTTCGCAATTTGTAGAAGGCCTGGAAAAAACGGACGAAGAAAATTTACTAGGCCGGCAGCAAAGCCTGTTCAAGCTTCAAAATACCCTGGGCTTGCAAAATGCTGAAGTTTCTCAGAAAAATTTCTTTTCTATTCCCTCCTGGAAACCGGTCAAAAAAATAGATCATCTTTTCTATTTTCAAAACCAGCTGAATCTAATAAGTGCCGGTCGCGTGATGCCACTGACGGCAAGCGATCATTTACCTATTTGGGCCGAGTTCAAATTATGATGGATTTTGATATTGCAAGTCTTCGTTTGTATGTTTTGGGTGCCGTTGCAGTACTTATTCTGCTTATTCTGCTGGTTTATTCCATTCTGCGACGTCGAAAACAAAAAAAAGAATTTTCGCCACTCACCGAAGGCCTCAGAAAATCGCAACGAAATTTTTCGGATAAAATTAATGTTCTGGTGGGGCGAGGAAAAAAAATTGATGCAGAATTGTTTTCGACCCTGGAGCAAATATTGATTGAAGCCGATGTGGGCGTAAAAACCACCCAGAAACTGCTTCAATTTTTGCATGCCGATATCGACCAAACCGGGAAACAAGATATTCGATTGTTGAAGCATTACTTAAAGCAAGAGCTAGTTAAAATTTTAGAAGCTCCCCCTCGCTCCAGTCCCGCTTCCGAAGCGCCCCAGGTGATTTTGGTGGTAGGAATTAACGGCGTTGGGAAAACGACCACCATTGGAAAACTCGCCAAAAAATTCCGCGTAAAAGGCCTAAAAGTCTTGTTGGCCTGTGCCGACACCTTTCGCAGCGGAGCAATCAATCAACTCAAAATCTGGGCAGAACGCGTGGGGGCCAATACCCTGGCTCAGCAAGAAGGAGCAGACCCGGCAGCGGTGGCTTATGATGCTGTAAAAGCGGGTGCTGCTCGGGGAATTGATGTGGTTATTATCGACACGGCAGGGCGTTTGCATACCAAAGTGAATCTGATGGAAGAAATGAAAAAAATAAAACGCGTGCTTGGCAAAGCGAAGGCGGGCACCCCTCACGAAGTGCTGATGGTGATTGATGCCACCATGGGGCAAAATGCCTTGAATCAGGCCCGAGAGTTTCATGAGGCTTTAGGATTGACGGGTCTTATTCTGAGTAAATTGGATGGGACAGCCAAAGGGGGAATTGCCGTGGCTATCCGTGACGAATTGAATGTCCCCATTCAATATATCGGGATAGGCGAACGCATCGATGATTTGCGGGAGTTCTCTGCCAAGGAATTTGTGGATGCCCTTTTGAATTGAATTCAAGCTCATGATTAAGAAACTCTTTCTTGAACTGTTTTTTGTCTGGATACTTTTTCTTTTTTCCTCTTTGACCCAAGCGGCTTATGTAGATCCTCGCCTAAACTGGAAAACCATACAAACGACACACTTTAATATCCATTATTATGACCAAGAAGTTCTCATGGCCGAAAAACTGGCGCCCATTGCCGAAAAGGTGCACGAGCAACTTTCCAAAAAATACCAATGGCAGCCTTGGGGTCGTACTGAAATTGTTCTGGTGGATAGCACCGACATTGCCAACGGCTTTGCCACTGTGCTTCCTTATAACTATATCTTGCTCTTTCTCACGGCTCCCGAAGCGGACTCCTTTTTGAATTATTATGACGATTGGCTGGAAGATCTTTTTATTCATGAATACACGCACATTCTGCACATGGATCAATACGGGGGCATTGCAACCCCTTTTCACTGGATCCTCGGCAAAATTATAGCCCCCAATGGTTTAACCCCTGCCTGGGTGCGAGAGGGAATCGCTGTTTATCAGGAAAGTAAAAAAGGAAAAGGGCGTGCCCACAATCCTTATGTGGACATGGTCTTGAGGACGGACATCCTCAATCATCAATTTCTGAACATCGATGAAGCTGCAAACTTTAAGGTCGAATGGCCCTCCAACAGTGCTGCTTATCTTTATGGCGGGGCCTTTTGGACTTATTTGGCCGACACTTATGGAGACGAAAAAATAGAGGAATTCATCAAACGCTATGGAGACTCCCTCTGGTTTTTTTCGTTGAACAACAAGGCCCGCAAGACCTTTGACGGCAAAAACTTTCTGACACTCTGGAAAGAATGGAAGGCCTCACTCGAAAAAAAATATGCGGAACAAAAAGCGAAAATCGAGCAAGAGCCCCTCACTCCCCTGGAAGTACTCTTTAAGGAAAAGGGCAATATCACTTCCTTAACCCTTGCCCCGGATGGGGAAACTCTAGCCTACATTCAAAATAATCTGGATGGCCCCGCTCAGATTCATTTGCGTACTCTCCAAACCGGTAAAGATGAAATTTTGGCCAAAAGACAAATTGGAGATCGTTTGAATTTTTCTCCGGATGGAAAAAAAATTATCTTTTCGGCCATTACCAATTCCAAAATCTACAATTTCTATAAAGATCTTTTTGAACTGGATATCGCTTCTAAAAAAATTACTCGTCTCACCCAGGGACAACGACTCAGTTTTCCAAGTTATCACCCCAGCAATGGAAAGATATTGGCCGTCAAAACGCTGACGGGCTCCAGTGAACTGCTGCTTTATGATCCACGGACCAAAACAAGCGAGGTGCTCACACAATCCATCCCCTATGTGTTGTATTCCTACCCGCATTTTTCACCGGATGGTCAAAAGATTGTTGCCACGGTCTGGAAAGAAGGAAAAAGAAATCTTTACCTCTTGAGTGCCGATGGCAAGCACTCCACACAGCTCACCTCTGGAAACTCCAACAAAACTGATCCCAGTTGGACCAAAGAGGGCCACTCTATCCTTTACACCAGCGATGAAGATGGGGTGCCCAATCTTTACGCCTTGCACCTGGGCGAAGATTTACTCGAGATGAAAGGGAACATCACTCCCACGCAAATCACCCAAAAAAAAATCACCCATGTTTTGACGGGACTGTTTTATCCACAGGAAGGAAAAGAAAATCGCTACTATTCTCTTCATTATACGGGACGTGGTTTTGAAGTGGTTCGTCTGACCTTATCCACTTTTTCACCCCTCTCGAAGATCACTGCGATTCCGTCGAATAAAAAAATATTCCAAAAAGGGAAACGTCTTACTTTGTCCGAATCTATCCCCAGCAAGACAGAGCCCCTTAAGAGGGAGGCTGAGGGGAATCTTAGAAAAGAATACCATTTAAAAAATTATAACCCCTTCAACAAATTTTTCGTTCCCCGCTACTTGATTCCCGGTTTCTATTATGGAGACGGAGGCCTGATCCTCAATGGTATAACGGGTTCCAATGATCCTCTGGGCTGGCATTTCTGGAGTGGTGACATTTCTTACAGAACCAATCTGGGTTTTTTGGGAGGTGATTTTCAATATACCTACAATCGTCTTGCAGTTCCTTTCTATGTGGGCTTTTCGGATCATGCGGCCAACTATGGCGACATTTTTCACTTGGGCAAAGATTATTACGAAGAAAGAAGAAACGTCTATGGGGGAATCGAAGCCCGCCTGGGCCCCAAGCATAAGCTGAATGCCTATTATACCTTTGAGTTTCGAAAAGATGCCTCCGACCTTCCTTCCTCTTATTCTTCACAATTAAATTTGGGACGCTATGCTGGCTTTGGCTTCACTTACCGCTATAACAACACTAAAACTTATCCTTTGTCTATCGGACGTGAAGAGGGGCCCAGTTTAAAAATCAACTTCGAATATCTGGACGAGGCCTTGGGTTCTTCACCCGAAAATGAAACAAAGGTTTTGGAAGCCGATTTTCGTTATTATTGGAAAATTCCAAAGACCCCACGTCATTTTCTGGCCTTTAGGGCTGCCGGAGGAATCAATTGGGGAGACAAACTCTATCAAGGTGTTTTTCGCCTGGGTTCGGCCTTGGGAGAAAGCACACTCAATCCTAACAATTCCCGATTATATGCCTTGCGAGGCCTTCCTTCGGTCACTTTTTCAGGAGATAGAGCCCTGCTGTTTTCGGCCGAATACCGCCTCCCCTTATTGCGCGTCGATAGAGGTTGGGGCACTGCTCCTTTTTATCTGAAGGATTTTCATTTGGCTTTTTTTGGAGATTTAGGAAGCGTTTTCGACCAAGCCCCTCACTGGGATGAGTTCCTTTTGGGAGTAGGTGCTGAACTTCGAAGTGATTTTGTTTTAGGCTATGGTTTACCGCTCTCCGCACGTCTGGGTTATGGAGTAATTGTGAAAGGAAGAAAATTTTTAGGATCCCTCCAAGATCCTGTCACGGGTTCCAGTTTGAAAAATGGAACTGTCCTCTTTCAATTGGGGACTTCGTTTTAATTGGATAAACAAAAATTTCCCCTTTGACTAAATAAAAATCGCGATTCACTGTAATTTTATGCTCAATGCTCGTGCCCATTTTGAAGAAATTGAATCCCAAATTCTTGCCCCTTATGCCTGCCACTCTAAAAATTCTCTCGGTCGGGAATATGCCGAAGAGGAACATCCTTAAGCCTTTCGTCATTTAAAACCAATCTCATCTGCCCACAGTTTCTTTAAAAAATCTTCCCAATAAAAAAAAGTAACTCCCTCTTTTTCTCGCGTAATCTTGTCTCGAGTGATTAAATAATATTTTTTAAACACTTTTTCTTCCCTCAAGGTCAGCAATCCTTTCAGATGTCTTTCTTGTGCATTTGTGGTGGCTTTGACTTCAATCGCAGTATGATCACCAATTAAAAAATCTACTTCTGCACCCTGTTGAGTGCGCCAAAAAGTGAGAGTTTTTTTGATGCGGCGGTAACTTAAATAGGCTCTTAGTTCTATTCCCATCCATTGTTCAAAGCTGGCGCCGTATTGGGAAGAGTTTCGATCGAGCATTTCAGTGCCGGCCAAATGGTGCACAACCCCTGTATCAAAAAAATAAAATTTTGCAGTTTGTATTGCCTTTCTTTTTTTGGAAAAAACCCAGGGCTCCAGAAAAAAACCCAGTAAGGTATCTTCCAAAACGGAATAATATTCTCGTATGGTGGAAGGTGCAATTCCGGCATCGCTGCCCAGTTGGGTCATATTGAGTAGATCTCCATTGGATAGGGCCGCTAATTTTAAAAAACGCGAAAAAGGAGGTAATTTTCGAATAATTCCTTCTGCAAGGATTTCTTCTTTTAAATAAGTTCTCACGTAAGCATCCAGCTCTTCTTCAGGATTTTCACTTGCATAAACTTGGGGGAGCCCTCCATATCGAAGATAAGAATCCAGATTAAAATGGGGAATTTCTTTCCAAGTCAGAGGAAAAAGCTCGGCAATCCAGGCCCGCCCTGCCAATAGATCCGCATGAGATTTTTTTAGTTTTCGAGCAGAGCTTCCAGTGAGTAAAAAACGATAAGTGCTATTTTCTAACAGGTGATGCACTTCACTTAAAAGTTCAGGAACTTTTTGAACCTCATCGATTACGATCATTGATTTTTTCTTGGCCTGAGCCTTTAAAATTTCCTCCAAATCTCCTGGCGATTGAGAGAGTTTCAAAAACCAATGAGATTTTAAAAGATCGATCACAAAGGCCTGTTTTGCAAGTTGCTCCCGTATTAAATAACTTTTGCCTGTTGAACGTGGGCCAAAAAGGAAAAAAGATTTTTGTTTAAGAAGTTTTTGAAGATTTAATTCGCGAAGATAACGCATAAAACAGTACTATTGTTGAATTTACTAAAAAATCAACAATAGAAATGTGGATTTTATCTTGTCTAAGCTGTGTCCTCCCGAGGGATAGTGAGAGATCCCGTTGGTTTTTCAATTGTATCCACTGGATCCCTGCCTTCGCAGGGATGACACAGTCCGGAATCAGAACTTAAATGCTTTGGTTGCTGTGGGCCGTGTTATGCGTATATGAAACAATAGACTCCTTTCCCAGTCCGCCTCACCGCAGCGAAGATATACTTTGCTCGGGCATTAGTTTAAAAAAAATATTTCATGTAATTAACTACTAACACACAGTAATTATTGTATTTTTTTAAATAGCCGATTTAAAAAAATTACTTAGCAACTTTTCTAACAGCTTGCCGATAAAAGATTTGTTATTCTGGTGCATATATCCGCGGAGATTCTGGCTTGCGCCAGATTTGTCAGAGCAAATTACCCAAAATTGTAAAAATCGCGTAAGCCAAGCTAGTAAGTAAACTTATAAAAAATGGAGAAACTCATGGGAAATTATTTTGACCCTTTTAAAATTCTAAGCGCTTTTCCTGGCTCTCAAAACACTTTTTGCAGGGGAGGGTCATGTGTCGCAGTCGTTGATCCTTTAGGGTCAATCCCGAATTAATCTTATCTCGACCCATCCTTTTTCAAAATCTTTCTAGAAAAAAGAATAAAAATAGGTATCAACCATGACTTACACCCTAAGATTTAATGATAATGACAGTAATGCCAACGTGTTAGATGCAGGTGATACGGTCGTGATCCGAGAAGAAGGGCGAAATGATCGGCCTACAACTCATACTTACAATGCAATTGATTTCGTTACGAACCCTACCGAGTATCGCGCCTATGGAACACCCAATCAACGATTGCAGCAAGTCATTCAGGCCGCAATACCAGAATCGGTACGAGAATTACTGAGTATGGGAGGTGGCTATGCTACTAGGATTAATTACCTCGACGTCCCTAGGGATATCATAGAACGAGTCAGCTATGCCGAGAGGTTAATGGAAGTTCGTAATCGTCCCGTGATTACAACGCCACCTGCAGAGCGCATTCCTTATTTTCCGGAATGGGATTCAACGCGACCTCGATCGATGGGTGCTGCCGTTGAGGTGTTGGGTTGGCGTTTAGAAATGGCGCGAGCTTATCATGCTAGATTGCAACAGCCGGAGATTGATCCGCTTACCGTGATGCCATTGCGAGCAGAATTAAATCACATGCAACGCCAAGCGGATCGGGACCAACTGAGTTATTATGTTTGGACGATCTTAAGAGATATTTATTATTTACCGCGTCTTCCAGAAGAGGGTTACAATCGAGAAGCTGCAATGCACGTCGCACAAGAGGTACGGGCAATTTTAGATCGCGAAATGCCAACTTTAGTTTCAGATTTAGTGAATCGAGATATTGCACCCTGTGATTTTCAGTTCCATATGCCGCATACGCTTGAAACACAGCGGGTTCGAGACCACATGGCATTGGGTCTTGCCGAATATCGCGCCCACCGACCGGAACAAGCTAGACTTCATTATCGCGCAGCACAACGCTTCTACGAATGGGGCTCTCGTGAAGGGTATTTAGATATTCCATCTTCCAATCGCCCTTCTTACGAGGTGGCGAGTGAATTAGGGCGAGAGATTCGTTACGGAGAGGTTGACATTCACTTTCTCAATCGTTTTGACGACAATATTGGGCTTAATTTATTGCATTACCGACGTCTTTTAGAAGAACGAGGTATTCCTCCTGGGCAAGAAGTGACGGCGGTATTTTTGGCAAGAACCGATTGGAATGGTGCTTTCAATGTGCCACATCTTTTTAGAAGCTTGGTGAGTGAATCTGATGCTGCAGTCTTATATTTCGAAGTAGGATCAAAACAAGAGCGCATAGCAGCAGCTCGACACATTAGAGATATGCTAGGGAGAACGGCATTGAACGTCATCGTTGGTGGCCATGCCGATGCTCAGCATATGAGGCTAGACAATGGTCCTGGACCAGAATCTTTAGTTGAAGTAGGGGATGATTTCAGTGACATCCGCGATCTCGTCAGCCCTCAAGGTAACGTGATTTTATGGGGCTGTTCCACTGGGCATGGAGGTGCAGCGGAAAATAATTTGGTGAATTGGACGGCTTCACAAATTCCAAGTGTGAATGTTTTTGGCATTAATGAAGGTGGAAATATCGACCACTTTGTTTTTGAAAATCGTCGATTACAAGGGGTGGTTTTTCGCAGCAGTAATTACAATGTAATACGCCACTAATTTTAAAATGAAATAATCTGCCTTTGGAACGTACCAAAGGCCCTGCCCGGGCAAACCAATCAAACCCGAACTTTTTCGGAAAATTTTACAAATGGATTAAGGATAGTACTACCCACCACAAATCTTACAAGGTATGCCACCCCGTTTATAGGCTTCGCTTCTAGGGATGATGATGCGAAATCGCAAGACAGGGACCCAGTGATCCGCAAGGATAGGGACCCACTCGGAGCGTAGCGACGGATCTTATTTTTTCTTTTTATAGGTGGGTCCCTATCGATGCAATTTGTTTTTTTCTGGGC
>JADFYH010000042.1 GCA_015233135.1 Deltaproteobacteria bacterium | reverse complement strand
CAAAATAATATTTTTAAACAAGAAGCGATTGACTTTAGAAAAGAAGAAGGCAAAGGGAAAAAAATAGAAATCAAGAAACTTCTCGCCTTATCAAAAAAAACTACCCCCAGTAATTAAATGCATCTTAGCTTACTCAAACCGCTGAGTTAGTAAAAAATGAAGTGTTTTTATTGGGTTAACGGATAAAAATATTTTTGTTTTTTCTCGATCTTTTCGAGCCTTAAACATTAAACCTGAAAAACATCACATCCCCATCTTTCACCACATACTCTTTTCCTTCCAGTCTCAGTAAACCGGCTTCCTTTACTTTTTGTTCCGAACCGAGGCGAAATAGATCTTCGCAATGATACACCTCAGCCTTGATGAAGCCCTTTTCAAAATCGGTATGAATCACGCCTGCGGCTTGAGGCGCTTTAAAGCCTTGAGGGATAGTCCAGGCCCGCACTTCCTGTTCACCCGCCGTGAAATAGGAAATGAGTTTTAATAAGCGATAGGCGGCGTGTCCCAGGCGATCCAGCCCTGATTCACTGAGTCCCAGATCTTTCATAAATTCCTTTTGCTCTTCCACAGACAAGCTGGCGATTTCGGATTCAATGGCGCCGGAGAGCATCACCCATTCACTGCCTTCTTTTTTTGCGTATTCTTCCACGGCTTTCACATGGGCATTTGGATTTTTAAGATCCACTTCGCTGACATTGGCCACATAGAGCACGGGTTTTTCGGTAATAAGAAATAATTCCCGGATGAGAGATTTTTCTTCTTCGCTCAGTTCCAGTGCGCGGACGGGTTGGACTTGATCCAGCTGGATCTTGATTTTTTCGAGGACGGCCGCTTCCGCCAGGGCCTTTTTATCTCCCCCTTTGGCAAGACGTGCATTTTTTTCCAGACGTTTTTCAACGGTGGCCAAATCTGCCAAGGCCAACTCTGTATTAATCACTTCAATATCACGCAAAGGATCTACCGAACCATCCACATGCACCACATCGTTGTCTTCAAAACAGCGAACTACATGGGCAATGGCATTCACACTTTTGATATGACCCAGAAACTGATTGCCCAGGCCTTCTCCCTTAGAAGCGCCTTTCACCAGACCTGCAATGTCCACAAATTCGATTGTGGTTGGAACCACCTTTTGGGGTTTGATGAGGGTCACGATTTTATTTTGACGCGCATCATTCAGGGGCACCACCCCGACATTGGGATCGATGGTACAAAAAGGATAATTGGCGGCTTGTGCACCTGCCTGCGTGAGTGCATTGAAAATGGTGGATTTACCGACGTTGGGAAGACCAACAATGCCACATTGAAAGCCCATGGGATGTCCTATTAATATTTTAATTTCTCATTCCAAGTTCCCTCGCCCTTGAGAGGGTTGGGGAGAGGGTGGAAAAATGAAGATACTAAGGGGCTTGTAAGAGCAGTCTCCAGCGGGGTCAAGAGCTTATTCATCACCAATTCGAATCAATCGAGCTCCTGGATTCATGTCACTACTGGTAGTCGAAATATTGAGTGTGTTTCCTGCAGAACTCAAGGTAGATCCGCTGACCAGGAAGTAGGCCGCGCTCAAGCCCGGGATAGAACCCGAAGCGGGCAATGAAGAAGCGGTGGTGACCGAGGGACCTGAGAGAACGGTGCCGCGATTGTCATCTTGTGCGGCTCTCAGATTGATGTTGCTGAAATTATAACGAGGGTTGCTACTTAGTCCGGTATTTGACAGGTAAACTGCCGTGAAAAAATCGGAGACCAGACTTTCTACGGTCTCGCCGGTGGCAGAAGTAATTGCATCTAGGCCGGTGAGGGCCGTATTGCTGGTTCGGTAGATCAAGGCTGCGCCATTGCTAATGCCCGAGAAACGCCCATTGTTTGCCTGTTCGTATAAATAAAGATGAAACAGGTAAGAACATCCGCGTTGAGCAAGCCCAGTTCCGCTGGCAAAGGATGCAATGGCACTAGAAGACAAACACAATTGTACCCGTGAAGGGTTTTCATTGCTGGTTCTCAAGAAATCGTTATGCAGGTCTTCTGCCAGATGGGAACGGCCTTCATTGAAAGGCCCTGGTTCAGGGCTTCCTCCATTTACAAAAACCTTCATGTTGAAATTAATGGCGTGTTGGAGTTCATGGTAGGCACAAAGAGGACCGGTATTGCTCATGAAAAAACTATGTGGAATGGCCACTCCGTGGGCTCCCGAATCATCAGGAACATGGCAATAAATAAATTCACCCATGTTTGAAGAGGGATAGGTATCGTATAAATCACCCCCAAAGAAATAACCAGTGACAATGCCACCCGCAGCAAGTCCGTTTAAAATATGGGTGTAAAAGACATTTACTTTTCCATTGTCATCGATATCCGACACCGATCCAAAAGTTGCGTATTCTTTGGTTGCATGGGCCTCCAGTTCATCGGCCATGCTTTGTACATCCGAAGTAGAAAGGGCGCCTTGATCTTCGGTATCGACGTAAAAATCAAAGCGAGCGGTTTGATAAACTAATCTTCCTGTGCGAGTGGAGTAATCGGAGGTGTTACTGAGCGAGTTTAATACCTTGATGCTGCGCGTGTCACCGATGGAAAGCTCCGGGGAGATATGGTCCACGGCAGAAAGTGAAAGGGTATGTTGTTGTCTTATTTCCTCGAGAGGAAGCGCAGCTTCTGCTTCTCTCAGTTTTTCGTGAAAATCTTCGGTAATTGTATTTTCATTCTCTTCTTCCTTTTTAAAGTTTTTTAGAAGTTGCGCCGAAACCACACCATTTTCATCAGCAGGGGCCAAACTTTCGGAACCACTCAGTCTTGTAGGATAGGAACTTGTGGCTGTAGATTCGGAAAAGAGAGTGACCACGAAGCGTTCACTTCCCGTTAGGTCTGAAAATGAGACCGAGGCGGAAGATCCACTAAAGGAGACACTTGCACTGGATCCTACATTCAAAGTTCCAATCGTGGTTCCAACGGATTGAGCGGAAACATTTCCTCCATTGTTGTTAGAGCTGCTATTTCCACTACCAGTACTGCCGGCACTACCTCCACCTCCCCCTCCGCATGCTTGCAACAGCGACAAAGAAAAAATGGCGGATAAAAAAAATAGACGCCTAGAAAAAAAACTCTTCATGAAGCCTCCCTCGAAAATGGATTTGCACAGGCTTACTAAGGCAAGGTGCGTGCCAGAAAAAAAGGAAGGGATGAATTTATAAAATATAATGATATTAAATAGTTATACCGTTAGATTTTAAAGGTCCCAAAGTCAAAAAAGTAGAAAAATACCCTGAGATATTTGAAAATAAATGAGAAGGGTTGAAAAAATTGTTAAAAGAAGAAAGGAAAAATCAAATTTTGTTAAGAGCTGCTAGGGAAAGGAGATTTTAAGGGGAAACTCAGCAATTAACTGCTTTTGACAGGTTATTGCTTTTTTATTGTCATTATTTTCAACGGTAAAGTCAAAAAATTGACGGCCTGGGTTATTTTTTTAAGGCATTAGGTTGAGATTCCGGAGGCACAAATTGGATCTGAGAAGCCAATGTTTTGAGTTGCTCGGAGGAGATATTTAAAGTGGCCAAAAGGTTTTGCTGTTTTTGTTCCAGTTTCAACTGAGAGAGCAACTTTTGAGGGATAGAATCAGCCTGTGAGGAAACAAGCTTTTGATAGCTGGAAAGGAAATCGAGCAGATTTTTGGCCTCAGCTTCATTCACGCTATTGGCTGTGACCTCTACATTGAGATCCGCAGCGACTAAATCGGCATTGAGTATTAATGAATTCACATTTTGAAGCAGGGGAAAAGAGGGAGAGGATTCTTGCCCCTTCAGCAGCGCAGCGCCCCAAATCAATTTACTGGGATTATGCTGGGCCCACAATGAAGCAAAATCCTTTCGCCCAGCCAGGCTTCCACTTTTGGTTTCCACTGCTTCCAGACTTTGTTTGAGGGCCGTAAGAGTTCCCCAAATAATCTGATTTTTATTGAGAATGCTCATGCCCATATCGGGGTCTTTGGGGGAGATATAAATGGTCTTTCCCTTCCAAATCATATTTTGCAGTTCTTTGGATTCGTCTCTGGAAAGCTGGGTGAGCCACTCTAAAATTTTTGCAATATCGAATTCACCTTCCACCAAGGCCAGCGAAGAAGGTTCTTCTCCGGGCCTTCGAAGGGAAGTGGAGATGTAGAGTATCTCCATCTGCGAAGAAAAATGTCTCAGCTCGGGTGAGGCCTTCTGAAACATGGCTTCACTGTAGGGTGTGGCGGCAAACCTTTTCCAATTCAACAGAAGCACCACACGATGCTGCTCTGGAAAGATCTCCAGAGGCGAAAGTTTTTGATTCGGATTTTTTCCACACTGTTTGGCACAGGCACTCAAAGTGAAAATGAAAAGGAAAATAAATATTTTTTTAAAGATATTTTTCATAAAAAGAATCCAAAAATAAAGTCATGGCTTTAAGGCTTTGTCGGCTTTTCCGAGCAAGGCCGACAAGCTCAAAACACAATCTTGGATTTTTCAAAAGGGAAAAAACGAGGGGAACGATTTTTATTTTCCCCCAGGGATCTACAAAGTCAGACACGGAAGGAAGTTGATCCTGAAATTCATCCATAATCCAGCGAATATGGGTGAAGGGTATTTTTTGATTTTGGCAGAGTTGGGCTAAGGGAAAAGATTCCATTTCTACCAGATCGGCCAAATAATTTTCTTGTAACAAGCGCTTTTCAGAAGTTTGTTGAATCACATGATCGACCGTTACAGCGGTGGCGGAAGCGAAAGAATCCACATGCTTTGAGGATGAAAGACTTTGATTTTTTAAATTCTTAACTTCAGAAATATAGAAGGCCTGAGGTCTTTTTAGTTCTTCTCTCAAAGCCCCCGCCACTCCAAACAAATAAAGCTGCGATATTTTATAGTGTTTAAAAACTTCCTCGGCCGCTTCTTGGGTCAAGGCTTGTCCCATGCCCGTAATCACCAGTAAAACAGCGTCTGTTTTATTTTTTTGAAGTTCATACATCCAGGCCTTTTTAGCTTTTTGAAGCAATTTGCTTTTGCCTCTTTTCAACAAAGCTTGTGCTTCCGGAAAAGTGGGGATAAAGACAGCGCTGCGATATTCTTTCATAAGGACTTCATAAATATGAAAATCAAAAAATCACAACGACTGTTTCAACAATCTCAAAAAATATTTCCAGGTGGAGTCAACAGCCCAGTTCGGGCCTTTCGATCCGTGGGAGGCGAGCCTCGTTTTATCCAGAAGGCCAAAGGGGCCTTACTTTATGACGTCGATGGGAATAGCTATATTGATTACGTAGGTTCCTGGGGTCCTTTGGTCATGGGACACGCGCATCCTCAAGTAGTGTCTGCCTTAAAAAAAGCAGCGGCCTTGGGAACCAGTTACGGCGCCCCCAGCGAGCAGGAATCCATTTTAGGCGCGCTCATTCAAAAGCATTATCCCTCTTGCGAAAAAATACGTCTGGTCAATTCAGGCACCGAGGCGGTGATGGGGGCCATCCGCCTGGCCCGGGCTTTTACGGGCCGTGAAAAAATTATCAAATTTGAAGGTTGTTATCATGGCCACAGCGACAGTTTGCTGGTGAAGGCGGGAAGTGGCGCCCTCACTTTTGGAGTTCCTACCAGCAAGGGAGTGCCAGAGGCCTTTGCCCGATTGACTTTGACGGCACCCTATAATGATTTGGACGCGGTAGAAAAATTATTTAAGGCCAATCCCCAGGAAATTGCCTGTATTATTTTAGAACCGGTCGTGGGAAATTCAGGCTGCATCCTTCCCGAAGCGGGGTTTTTAGAGGCCTTGCGGGCTCTCACGCAAAAAGAGGGGGCCTTGTTGATTTTTGACGAAGTGATGACCGGCTTTCGCGTCGCTTTAGGAGGCGCCCAGGCCCATTTCAAAATCAGGCCCGATCTGACCACCCTGGGAAAGGTCATCGGCGGAGGCCTGCCGGTGGGGGCCTTTGGAGGACGGGCAGAGATTATGGATCTGCTGGCTCCCCTAGGCCCTGTCTACCAAGCGGGAACGCTTTCCGGAAATCCTCTGGCCATGGTCGCAGGTATTGAAACCTTAAGGCTCATTACGCAAAAAGCTAATTTTAAAAAGATGGAGAAAAATACCCGAAACCTGGCCGAAGGAATCCAGAAAATAGCCAAGGCATCAGGGATTCCCCTCCAAGTGCCTTATATCGGTGGCATGATGGGCCTCTTTTTTTCGGAGACTCCAGTACGTAATCTGGAGGACGCGCAAAAGAGCGATGTGCCGCGCTTCAATCGATTTTTTAACGCGATGTTAGAGCAGGGGATTTATCTTCCCCCCTCGGCCTATGAGGCCTGGTTTGTTTCGGCTATTCATAAAGAAAAAGAAATTGAGAAAACTCTTCAGGCTGTAAAAAACGCTTTATGAAAAACGACGAGGAATCCAAAAAATCAAAGGCCTTTTACGCGTCCAAAGATTTTTACACCCGTTTTGCAATCTACAGTGGAGCTGGAATTCAACTGGTTTTTACAGTATTCCTGTTTGCCGAACTCGGATCTTATCTGGATACGCGCTTTCATTCGAATACCCGCTACACCCTTCTTTGCCTGATAGGAGGCCTTTTGCTTGGATTTTATATTTTTTTAAAAGCGCTGCTTTGGAAAAATCGTGAAAACAAAGACTAGACTTTTTTTAGCTTCTTTTGAAGGGAAACTCCTTTTACTGGCTTTGCTTTTAGGGTTTTTCTTAAGTTTTTTTTGGGTCCGTTTTAGTCCCGTAGCTTTTTATTTAGGGGCCTTCTTGGTGGGGCTTAATTTTTATGTAATTCGAAAGTATGCGGAGACTCTGTTAAAATCTGCGCTGGGAGGAAATAGTTCTCCTTTCTGGATCCTGCTTTTTTTTGTAAAAATACCTTTGCTTCTTGTAATTTTAGCTTGGATTTTTCTGAGATCTCGTTTAGACACGCCCTCGTTTCTTGTAGGTCTTTTTTTATTTTTGATTGCTCTGCTTTGGCAGGGCCTTACTAAGACTGGATTTCATTCCCAGGATTGAGGTATTTATGCACGGTTTAAACTGGTTTGCCATGATGTCTCCCTTTGTGAATGCAGGGAACGTTCATGTGATTACGGCTATTTTTGTAGCTCTGCTTCTTTTGCTGATGGCCTTAATAGTGAGGCGAAATGTGGTGAAGGTAGAAAAGGCCTTGGTTCCTTCCTCTAAAGTAAGTCTTACTAATTTTTTTGAAGTGCTTATTGAGAGCCTACTGGATTTGTCGGAAGGCATTTTGGGTGCGGACGCAAGGAAACATTTTCCTTTTTTAGCCACCCTTTTTGTTTTTGTTTTCACCTCTAATCTTTTGGGTCAAATTCCGGGTTTTATGGCCCCCACCTCCAATTTTAATACGAACCTTGCTATGGCGCTTTGTGTTTTTCTTTATTACAACTTCATGGGTATCAAAGAGCAGGGGTTTATCAATTATTTCAAACATTTTATGGGCATTGTGCCTTCCGGCCGCTGGTACAACATTTTGGCTTTTTTGCCTTTATCCCTTCTTATTTTCGCGATTGAAATGTTTGGTAATTTTCTCCGCGTAGGTACACTTTCTTTTCGTTTGGTTTGTAACATGAATGTAGACCACATGGTCTTAGGTGCATTTTCTGGTTTAGCTCCACTCATTGTCCCAATCTTTTTTATGATTTTGGGGCTTTTTGTTTCTTTTGTGCAGGCCTTTGTCTTTACGCTGCTCACCATGATTTATATTCGTTTGGCGACGGCGCATGAAGAAGGTCATGAGGCGCATCATTAATTTTTAGGATTAAGGATGATGTTTAATCGTTCGGCCAGCCTTGCCGATTTAAAGAACAGAAAGCGTTGAAGTCAAAAAAACTGAGGACTTAAAATAGGAAACGTATGAAAAAAATACTCTCATTCTTAAGCGGATTTTCCGCTTTGTTTCTAACCACCCTCGTGTTTGCTCAGGAACATGCAGGAATGGCTGGAGGTTCTGGTACCGGTACAATTGCGATTGGTGCCGCACTCGCTATTGGTCTGGCTGCCTTAGGGGGAACCCTGGGACAAGGTAAGGCCGCTGCTGCTGCTTTAGAAGGGATTGCTCGTAATCCAGGGGCAGCCTCCAAAGTTCAAACGCCTATGATCTTAGGTTTAGCTTTAATCGAATCTTTGGTGCTTGCTTCTTGGGCCATTGCGTACTTGCTTTTGGGCAAGATCTAATTTGATCTTTGATTGAATTCAAAAACCCCCTTTGGAAGATCCATTGGGGGTTTTTTATTTTGTTTCCTCCCCTTAAGCTAAGGGGAGGTTAGGAGGGGTTATGATTCAATTGAGTCCAATTGCCATAACGCCCCCTGCCCCCCTCTTAGCTTAAGAGGGGGAAATCAACTCTTCCTCAAAGAAAAAATCAAAAGCAGCAACACCGCAAAGCCAATCATTCCATAGCCTACATAGGTGAGCCATTTTGCGTTGCCTTCAAACCAGATTTTCCATTTTGGATTTCCCTCCACAGGGCTTGTAAGGGCATCAATCTGGTTGAGAATCAGGGGATTTTCTTTTCGTGTCTTGGCAAAGAGCAGTCGCTCCATGTTGGCTTGAGAGTAAGGATTGATCTTCGAGGCAGGATTAAACTGTATGTCCTTATAGGTATTGGAGAGCATTTCGCCCCTGAATTTATCCGAGAGGTGGGCCATTTGAATAAAGGCCAGATCTCCCCCCAAAAATTCGACGAGGGTTTCTTTGGAAATTTTTTGACCGGGTTTCAGTTCATTCAGAAATTCCATCAATTCGGCTTCCACATCCGCCAAAGGAATTTGAGCAAATTTTTCTTCCCTGGCCTTTCCTTTTAGATTGTATTTGAAGTCCGAGACGAGAGTTCGCCCCACGCCCTCCTTGTCGAAAAGTCCGCGAAACAAAAAATCGAAGAGTTCATCAAAAGATTTGGTGGCCGATCTTTCCGCACTATTCATTTGCAGCATACGCGCAAAAAAGGCCTGCCATTCGCTTTTGGGACTAAACTGCGTTTCCTCTCCAATATCCAAATAAGTGCCAATTTGTAATCCTTCCTCCAGCACCTTGCGCAGCAAATGAGAAAAGGAAGTGCCATCTTGCCAGAGTTCAGGCAGATGACTGTCTTGAAGCAGATAAAATTTTCCTGTTTTTTCAGAAAGATGTTCGGAGGCCTCTCCCCGCAGTTCTTGAAAACCCCGGGCTTCGTCCTTCAGTTTACTCTGCAGGCCTTGCTGTTTCAGCAAGAGGTGAATTTGACCCTTGGCCTCTGCGGAAAGGGAAGCACCATGCCTTCCGCCGCCTTCTTCTCCTTCCGACTCGACCTCCATCAGAGATCCATCCTCCAGCAATTGAAACACCCTTACCCGATTGCCTTCTCGCACAAAGATATGCCCCTGTTCAAAGAGTACTGCAAGAGGAGGAAGCTGCGTTTCCCCTTGAGGGATCTCAAATAAGCGAGCAATGGTCTGAGAGAAAAGTTGCTGAAATTGGGCCTGGGGCAGGCGAGTGACGGCTCCTTGCGGGTAAGAGCGTCCCAAAGTCGATTGAGGATTAGTACTCTCGGCCTTCACATAATTTTGGGCCGAACGTTGTAACAAGACCTCGGGGTTGGGGCTATGACCCTGCTGAGGCAGTCGCCCTCCTTCAAAAACGCCCATCTGACGCGTCCATTCGCCCAGTCGAACTCCTTCTCCTGCGTGATTTTGAGTCTGCCCCGAGGCCTGTGAATTATTTTGGGCGCCGGGATTCGATTTGAGCTGGGCCTGAGGGTTTTGAGATCCAGTTTGGGTGGCCGTTCTAATATTTTGCAGTAAATTCGCGGTAACGCCCGGCGCGCGCGGATTTTGACTTTGATTTTGAGGAAGCTGATTCTGCGCCTGACTGAAACGGCTTTGTAATTGTTCCTTAACGCCTTGTCCGTGCAGGTCCTGCATTTGCTGGCCTTGTTGCACGGCCTGCTGAAAGTTTTTTTGTCGTTGAGCTTGAAGATGTTCATGCTCGTCCGCTGCGGCATGGGCATTATTTTCTGGCCTGGGAGTCGTTGGTGTTTTCTTGGTCTGAAAGGCCTGCTGCTGAATTTGTTGTTGGGTTGGATTATTTTGCTGACGATTGGCCTGCTCGGCTCGATCCCGATCTTGCTGCTGTGCGCGACTGCTTTCATCAATCTCCCGAAGTCGCGTCAGGGTGGAACCTAAAATGTCTTTACTATTATCAATTGGATTTCCCACAAATCCTCTTTTCGGCGTTTCAGCAGACTAAAGTTGCGAATTCGTTCTGTAAGGATAATCGATACTTAAGGAGAGAACAAGTAGAGAGATTTGCTTTGACCTTTTTTGTTGGATTGAGCCATATTGAGCCATTAAATCTGCATCATTATGGCACAATATGGCACAAGAGGATTTTTTGTATGCTTTCATTCGAACTAACAAATAAAATAACTAAAGAATTACAGGATGTTAACAAATTACTAGTTCCGGTAATAAGCAAGCTAAAGACTTATAGCCCTTCTTTTTTAGATGAAATTCATCACTTAGCTCAAGTGAGTAATATTGGTGCCTCCACCCGCATTGAAAATGCAGTTCTTACCGATGCAGAAATTTATTGGATAGATACTCAGCTTTCTCAAGATGTCAAGACCACTACTTTTGAAAATCAGCAGCATCTGATTTTCGACAAACTTTCTAAAGATAGAGAGCGCAGCATCGAAGAAGTGGCAGGATGCAGGTCTCTACTGATAATCCTTTTCGAACAAGCTAAAGATTTTTTTCCTTTGAGACAAAGTGACCTTTGTGCCTTTCACCAAGAACTTTTAAAATACTATCCACCTGC
Source organism: Deltaproteobacteria bacterium (assembly GCA_015233135.1). NCBI lineage: Bacteria > Pseudomonadati > Myxococcota > Myxococcia > Deltaproteobacteria bacterium. Next base: position 7,136 of record JADFYH010000042.1, on the reverse strand, counting down.
TCATTATTACATAGGTCAATATAAGAAAGTTCCCAACAGTGTCATTGAGCGCAACTCCCGAACGAAAGAAGAAAGAGTGGTTTTTAAAACCTCCGATCCGGGTCCTCTTACCGAGTCGGCCATGTACGATTTGCTTCAGTGGTACAATCAAAATTTAAAAGATTATCCCTGGTCTTTGGCGTTTGCCTGTGAGTTTGTCTTTCGATTTTTGGCTATTCATCCTTTTCAGGATGGCAATGGACGTTTAGGAAGAGCTCTTTTTTATTTAGCACTCTTACAATCCGCAGATGAAGACATAGCAAGTATTTGCCGTTACATTTCAGTGGATAGACAAATCGAAAGACATAAAATGTATTATTATCATGCCTTGCAACAATGTTCGGGTGGAATTTTTCAACAAGATCCTAAAAATTATAAAATAGAATTTTTTCTAAAGTTCATGATGAAAATGTTTCGCTTAGCTTTAGAGGATGTAGAAGTATATTCAAAAAAAATATTAATGACTCAAGAACTTCCAGAAGCGTCTTTAAAAGTTTATGGGTGTTTCAAAAATAACCCAGAAAGAAAACTTCAAACTGGAGAACTGATTTCTCATACAGAACTCCCGCGTCGTACGGTGATTAATAGTTTGAATCGATTGTTAGAAGATAAATTTATTCAATCCTACGGCCAAGCCAGTGCTACTCGATATCAAATTATTTTTTAATAAATTTCCCTTCCCCCCATCCCTAACTTAAGATAAGCCCAGCTCCCTCATGTCTGTGCTTCAGGATCTTGTTGAACAAATTAATTCTTTACCCAGCCTAAACAAAAAAATTACCGGCCTTACTGCGTCTGCACGGGCTTATGTGTTAGGGCAGCTTTTTCTTCGTTTGCAGAAAACTTTTCTGGTGGCCTGTCCCAGCACCAAAGAAGCCGAGGTCCTTGTCTCGGACTTAACTTTTTTCCTGGGTTCCGATGCCGATGTCTTGTTTTTTCCTTCCTTGGATGTGCTGCCTTACTTTCAACTCAATCCCCACCCCGATATTTTGACGCAGCGCTTGTCCGTGCTCTACGACATGACCAGTGCCCGTCGGCCTTTGTTAATCGTGACTTCCTTTTCGGCCTTGCAGCATCGTCTGCCGCCTAAATCTATCTTTCAGGATTACGCCGATTATGTGGTGGCCAAAGAAGAAATCGACCGCGAGGCCTTTTTACTGAAACTCAGCGAGGCGGGTTATTTGAATGTGCCTTTGGTGGAAGATGCAGGAACCTTCGCCGTTCGCGGGGGTATTATTGATATCTTTCCACCGCATTCGCAGTACCCCTATCGGCTCGAACTCTTTGGGGATCTGGTCGAATCTATCCGCCTCTTTGAAGCAGGCACTCAGCGCAGTCTAAAGCAGGTGGAAGATCTGGTGCTGCTTCCCGCTCGTGAGGTCGTGCTGAATGAGCAGACCATTGCTCGGGCCTCAAAAGAGCTGCGGCAGCGTTTTGATGAGCAGGGCATTCCCAAGCTGGAACGCGATCAGCTGCTTACTCCCTTAAAAAATCATCTGCCTTTTGCAGGGCTCGAAACTTTTTTACCCTTCTTTTATGACAAGACCGAAAGCCTGCTCGCTTATCTTAAAAAGGATGCGCTCTTTGTTTCTTGCGATGCTGAGATGGCTTTTGAGAATCTTGCAAAACATGCGGGAGAAATCCAAGAGGCACGGCAGAATTCCAGCAGCCCTGAAAAATTGGTTCGAGTGGAAGAGTTGTTTTTTTCTCAAGAAGAGATGCTGGAGGAGTTTAAAAGTTTTCAGCAAATGCAATTTGAAACACTGCAACGCTCTGGAGAAGATCTTCATTTGGCGACTCTCACCAACGAAGCCCTCCACACTAAAATTCTTGATCAAATCCAAGGCCTGCAACGACTCGATCCCTTGTTCGACTATTTTCAGGAACAAAAAAACTCCGGTAAAAATATTGTCTTTATTGCCTCTCAGGAGAGTCAGCGCCTCAGGTTGCTTGATCTATTTGAGCGGCATGAATTGCATCTAATTCCTCTTTCTCAAAATCCTTTGGCTTGGGCGCATTCGAGTGCATCCTCACCTCACCCTGGCCCTCTCCTCAAGGAGAGGGGATTACCAGCGGCCTATTACGTTACACAAGGGACTCTCAGCAAAGGTTTCACACTCGAAGGCGATTCTACCCTTTGGATTAAAGACGAAGAGATTTTTGGCCTGCGTCAAAAGCGCGTCAAAAAACGCAGTGAGGCATTGGCCGTCTTTAATACTTTTGAAGAACTTCGAGAAGGCGATTATGTGGTTCATCTCGAACATGGGATTGGTCTCTATCAAGGCCTGAAGAGTCTTAAGCTGGGAAATGTGGAAGGGGAATTTTTACTTTTGGAATACCTGGGAAAAGACAAACTCTACATTCCCATCTACCGACTCAATCAAATTCAGCGTTACACCAGTGAAGGCGGTTTTGTGCCTCAGCTGGATAAACTGGGGGGCACGGGTTGGAGTAAGGCCCAGGAAAAAGCGAAGAAGTCGATTCAGTCCATTGCGGGAGAATTGCTGAAGATCTATGCGGCGCGTGAGTTGCAGCAGCGACCTCCCTACTTGGAAGGCGTCGAAGAGTTGGAACAATTTGAAATGGCCTTTGCCTATGAAGAAACACCCGATCAGGAAAAAGCCATTCAAGACGTGGTGCGTGATTTGGAAAATGACAAAGTGATGGACCGACTCATCTGCGGCGACGTGGGTTTTGGAAAAACCGAAGTGGCCATGCGAGCGGCTTACAAGGCGGTGCTTAACCACAAACAAGTGGCGATTTTGGTTCCGACTACCATCCTGGCCTTCCAACATTATCAAACCTTTCAAAAGCGTTTTGCGGAAGTTGGGGCCACGGTAGACATGCTGTCGCGCTTTCGTTTGGCTCAGGAACAAAAAGAGATTGTTGCGAAACTGGCGTCCGGTGGCTTGGATATTGTGATTGGGACGCATCGTTTAATTCAGCGGGATATCCATTTTAAAAATTTGGGCTTGCTCGTCATCGACGAAGAGCAACGTTTTGGCGTGACGCACAAAGAGCGCATCAAAAAGATGAAAAATCTGGTGGATGTGCTGACGCTCACCGCCACGCCTATTCCTCGTACGCTCAATCTTTCATTGTTTGGAATTCGGGACCTCTCGGTCATCAACACACCGCCCGCAGATCGCCTGTCTGTCCGCACCTATGTGGCTCATTTTGATGAAGGACTCCTTCGCGATGCCATCTTGCGCGAGTTGCAGCGCGGCGGTCAGGTATTCTTTGTGCATAATCGTGTGCAAAGTATTGCGGCCATGGCAGATCGTCTCAAGAAGATTGTCCCCGAAGCGACCTTTGCCGTGGCCCACGGTGCCATGAATGAAGAAGAGCTCGAAGAGGCCATTCTCAAATTTTACAACAAGGAAGCCCAGGTGCTTTTATCCACAGCCATTATTGAATCGGGGGTCGATTTCCCTTCGGCCAACACCATGATTATCAATCGAGCGGATTGTTTTGGTTTGTCTCAATTGTATCAGCTGCGGGGAAGGGTAGGGCGCTCGAATGTCCGCGCCTTCTGTTATCTGCTGACCCCTGCGGAAGTGGCAATTACCCCGGAGGCACGTTCCAGGCTAGCGGTTCTGCAACGTTTTACTGAGTTGGGAAGCGGGTTTAAAGTAGCCGCGCATGATTTGGAGATGCGAGGGGCTGGAAATATCTTAGGCGGCGAGCAGCATGGGCACATCCAAAGTATTGGTTATGAAATGTACATGCATTTGCTCGAGCAGACCATGAATCAGCTGAAAGGCGAGGCGCAGAAAATTGAAGTGGATCCCGAACTCAATTTCATGATGCCCGCCGTAGTGCCCACAGACTACGTTCCCGAGGATTCTACACGTTTGGGACTTTATAAACGTATTTCTCATCTGGAAGATGAAAAAGTTCTGGATGAACTGCGGGAAGAAATTCGCGATCGATTCGGAGAGTTGCCGCTGTCGGTAAGGAATTTGCTTGGCTTGATTCGCATTAAAATTGTGGCGAAACGTTTACTGATTGAATCGGTTCTTCAAGAAAAATCCCGGGTCATTTACAAGTTTCATTCCCAATCTCCTTTACCACCCGATGCGTTTTTGAAACGCATTAAAAAGGATCCCAAATATTATCAACTGACCGCCGATTTGAAATTTGTGACTCCTCAACGAGAAACAAGTGATGAAAAAATATTGGAGGGAGTATATAAATTTTTATTGTCGTTGGAAGAGGAGCTGTCTAATGCAGGGTCGATTTAATAAACTGCTCAATGGCGAGAATATTATCGTTGTAGAGGCCTTGAAATTTAACCGCGACGCCTTCACGGGAATCATTTTCTTTGCGAAGAACCTCTGCAATAACTTGAACGGGTTTTTGTCGGTTGGGAAGGTGGATTACTAGGGAAAGGTCCTGAACTTGTTTTAATTCTCTTGCATCTAACATCAAAAAAAGGCCACCACAGCTAATGTTAGCTGTGGTGGCACGAAGGGCAGCTCCATCGACCACCAACTCAACGTCCAAACCTACGTCGACGCGTTTAAATAACCTCTTTTCGCTTTGGTCATTAGATAGTAAGGATTCTTTGTCGAAAAACACTTTGGTTTCCCTCATTTTCATGAATGAATATTAGCTACGGAGAAAGACTAAAGTTGTCAACTTTTTCTTATAACGCATAGCGTTATGTATCTTATTAATTTTGCTAGCTTATTTTGATTTACAAGTTCGATTTATTCACAGCTGTGGATAAGATAGAATCTCAGAAAAAATAGAGTAAATTCGTGAACTTTTCGAAATTAATTCACAGAAAGATGTGTTCCCATGCAAGAAGAAGACTTTACCTTTCAAAAATTACGTCAGCTTAAAGGCAAGAAAGTGGAAATCATTGCTTTTGATATTTCCTACCAGGGGATATTAGAGAGCTTTGATCTGGAAATAGGCAATCTCAAGCTAGTAGATGGAGAGGATTCGGTGGTATTGGAACTGGAACGTATCGAATCCCTTACTGCAGCCCAATGTTAGTGACTTCTACCTCTTGACGGCGTGTAAAGTCTGCAATTTTATTCAAAACCTTGTGTTCCTCGATTTGGGTAGAAAGTAGATTGTTGACAAAACTTTGAGCGACTGAAGAAACCTCGACTTGTGAGCCTTGACCTTTGGAAGTTACCTTGACCACCAATTTATGATAAGCCCCTACGGTTCCGCGATCTTGTTTGTCAAAATAACTCACATAATGGGAGTCACTGGTGGTGGGCTGCCAATGGGTTTCCAACATTCCTTTTTCAGCATCCTCTTTTTGGAGATTATATCCATAAAAGGCCAGGGCCTCTTTGGCCGATTTTAAAGCGAGGCCGGGTTCAACAGGAAAACTTTTGGAAACGGGATTTACCTCCATTTGAGTCCCAAAAAGTCTGGCCTTGCCGCAATTACAAAAGCCGACAAGGATGAAGGTGAGGGAAAAAAATACAAAAGCTTTATTTAGGTATTTCATAAAAAACCCTTTCTAAAACCCTCCCCTCAAGGGAGAGGGGATTTTTTTGATAATTTCTTCCACAGTATCAAAGCAACAATAACCAACACCACACTAATGCCTTGTGCAACGCTAATCTTTTCATCCCACACAAAGCCCCGAGAAATATCTCCTCGGAAAACTTCTACGACAGACCGAACAATCGAGTATAAAACAAGGTACAGAAGCAGGATTTGACCGTCAAATTTTTTCTTACGACTTTTCCAGAATAAGAACACGAAAACCAATAATTCGGCAATAGATTCCATCAGCTGAGTGGGGAAAAGGGGGACACCCACCGGGGCTATTGATTCCGAAGTAAGCGGAAAAACTACTGAGAAAGGGAAATGAGGGGCGGGTTTCCCATAACAACAGCCAGCTAAAAAACAGCCTATTCTTCCCAGGCTGTGGCCGAGGGGCAAGGCAAGGATGAAAACATCCACTGTTTTTAAAAAGTTCAAACGATGTTTGTGAAGATACCAAAAACCAACTGCCAGCGAGCCAATGAATCCTCCATAAAAAACCAGGCCACCTTCCCAAATTTTGAACCAATCCAAGGGAGAAAGTAGGAGATGAGGCTCCTCTACCAGAATGTAGAACACCCTAGAACCGACAATGGCCGCGATAATGATATAAAAACAAAGGTCCAGGATTTTATCCGCGGGAAGGCCCTGACGTTTGGCTTCACGACTGATAACTTGCATGCCCAAAAAAAAGGCCAGGGCAACCATCACTCCATAACTGTGAACTTTGAAGCCAAGATAAGGAATGGTGAAAAGGGTTGGGTACATATAGACCTCTTGTGTAACTTACTGCGTCCCCCAATGGCGGCGTTGCGGTTTCCAAGAAATCCTCATCTACAGTAGTAAACTCCGGTTTCTTGGACCCTCCGCGCTTTGCCCTTAGGGTGCTCGCGACAGTTACGCAAGAGGTCTAGTTAAATGTTGATTCAAGTAATATTTTTTAAATCAGTGACAATTTCAGTCAGCAAGCGTTCATCCAGTTCGGTCATTTCGCCTAGTTTGATTACACTGTCCAAAAGTTGTACCAGTTCGTTCAGATGATTGAGACATTTTTCGCGGATGAGTAGACTCTGCTCCAAAGACCATAATTCGGCTTCAAGCAAGGAAAATTCGTCTTTTTCACGTTCACTGGGGTATTCATTTTTGATCCGTGTGAATTCGCTGCGCAATAAATGTCGTTCTCCTTCGCCGCGTCTTAACAGTTGGTCAAATTCAGCCAAATCTTCGTGCACACTGTGCAGAAAGTCTTTTAAATAACTTTGGTCTTCTTGGTTGAAAACACTTTTTTTGAGCAGGGGAGTCATCCACTTGAAGGTACGCGTAAGTCCTGCATAGGCGGCATCCAGGCTTGGAATAAGCTTTTCTAATACCTGAAGTTGCTCGTGGAAGACTTCCTTTTCAGATTGCATGAGGGCTAGTGAAACATGGCTATTTTAACAATGTCAAAGGCTCTCTTAAAAGATGCATTTAATTACTGGGGGTAGTTTTTTTTGATAAGGCGAGAAGTTTCTTGATTTCTATTTTTTTCCCTTTGCCTTCTTCTTTTCTAAAGTCAATCGCTTCTTGTTTAAAAATATTATTTT
>JADFYH010000041.1 GCA_015233135.1 Deltaproteobacteria bacterium | reverse complement strand
CCCAGAAAAAAACAAATTGCATCGATAGGGACCCACCTATAAAAAGAAAAAATAAGATCCGTCGCTACGCTCCGAGTGGGTCCCTATCCTTGCGGATCACTGGGTCCCTGTCTTGCGATTTCGCAAATATTAATACCTTTGGGCAGCCAGAGACATTGAGGCTTATTTTTCACTCAGCCACTGATGAAGAAAATTCATGGGATACATTTCGGAAACAATATTCTTTTCTTTCCACTCCTCAAAATTGAGCATCTTAACTCCTGAGCCTTTGAGCTCTGTTAACCCTTCTTCGGAAGGTGTTTGGTCATGGATGACGATTTGAAATTGTTTAGAGGGGTTGTGGGTGAAATCTTCATAAGGACGATGTTGTGCGCTGAGGATCAGACTCAACATCATTTTTTCAAGGTTGTTTTCCAGACATAGACCTATCTGTTTTTCATCGATTTCATCTGTAGTTTCCTTGAAGTCAAAATATTTCCAGGAGTCATTAATTTCTTTTGTGGCGGCTTCAATCGTCTTTATCAATAGATCAAGGCCAATGTTCTTTTTTACCAAATAACTGAGTGCATTGAGTGAAATGAGGTGATTTCCGCTTGAACCCAAATTGAGGATATGTGCCAGTTGATTAGCAACGGAAACAATATTTCCAAGGCCTTGCTCTGCTGAATCCTCTTTTTCGAGAGGCGCTTCATGGTGAGAGGCGATCGCTTTGCTAATTTTTTCGGGAATCATCCAATGGTGACAGAGTTCCTCTCCAAGCAAGGCATGATTGATTTCAAAAATTTCCAATTCAAAAGAATTGAGACTTGCCTTCGCCTTGCTCGCTTGCTCGAGGGCAAGGCGATACGAATCTCCTGTGAATTCAAAGAAGACAAGCTTGCCGATATCGTGCATGAGACCTGCAATGAAAGCCTCTTCAGGATCAGTGTTACCGATCAAGCCCGCAATTTTTTTGCACAGAATGGCCGTTGAGAGAGAGTGTGTCCAAAAGTCTTCTTGATTGAGATATCCGGACCTTTTTTTGCCGGCACTGCTCCTAATCACAGAGACACTCAGCGCGAGGGACTTAATGGCTTCCAAGCCCATGAGTGTAATAGCCTGGGGAATCGTGTTCACTTTTTGTCGTAGACCATAAAAAGGAGAATTAACAATTTGTAACAATTTTGATGCAATTGCCTGGTCCATGGCAATTACTTGGCTGACCTCCCTGATGTCAACATCCTGGAACGAGGTAAGTTGAATGAGCTTTTGGGCAGCGGCGGGCAAAGGGGGAACTGCAGAAATATGGGCGGCTATATTTTTTATAAAATTGACATCCATAAGGTTGTCTCAAGCCACTCCATTGACAATTTCCGCTCTTTTTGTACACCAATTATTTTGGAAGTCATGACACTTCCTACAACGGCCAAGACAGAAAAAACTTGAATGAGTTTGCCTAGGCTTACAGTAGTTCTTTATTCCTTCCCAAAGATTGCCTTGTTATTTTTATAAAAATGCGCATGAATTGTGTCGCTAAAAAAAATGGGCAATCGTTTTTAACCTGATTAATTTCTCATGAAAAAAGATCAAAACTTCATTCAAAATTTCCTCACTTTTTTAGACCAATCCCCCACCCCATTTCATGCAGTTCAAAATATGAGGAGAGAATTTTTTAAAAATGGATTTGGGGCATTGAATCTCAATCAAGTTTGGAAGCTTAAAAAAAATGGGAAATATTTCAGTACTCAAAATGAAAGTTCCCTCTTTGCCTTTCGCTTAGGGAAGAAAAGCCCAGATTTGAGCGGATTCAAAATTATTGGCACCCACACGGATAGCCCCTGCTTAAAACTCAGGTCTAGTCCTACTAAGAAATCCAAGAACCTTTTACAAGCCGCCGTTGAAGTCTATGGGGGCGTTTTACTTTCTACCTGGTTTGATCGGGACCTTTCTTTGGCAGGACGAATTAGCTTTGAAAATAAGAGCGGGGAAATTTTGAGCCCTTTAATTAATTTCAAAGAAGCTTTGGCGATTATTCCCAGTTTAGCCATTCATCTGGATCGCAGTGCCAATGAAAGCAAAAGCATCAATGCGCAAAAAGATCTCCCTCCCCTACTGAGTTCCTTCTTAAGGAATGAGGAAATTTCGATAGAAGATCTCATCCTGAAACAAGCCCAAAAAGAATATCCTCAAGAAAAAATAAAAAAGATTTTAGGATCTGAACTGAGTTTTTATCCCACTCAGCCTGCTGCTACAATTGGGAGTTCATCCAATTTTATTGCCAGCGCAAGACTCGACAACTTGCTGAGTTGCTACGCTGGCATGAGGGCCCTGATAGATTCGAACAATAATGAAGAAAACCAGGCCCTCATTTGTAATGACCACGAAGAGGTCGGTTCTGGATCTTTCAGTGGCGCAGAAGGTCCTTTTTTAAAAGAAAGCCTAGAGCGCATTTGCGGAAGTCGAGAGCATTATTTTCAAGCCATCGCGAATTCGATTTTTATTTCTTGCGACAATGCCCACGCCTGGCATCCCAACTTTCCGGAAAAATATGAAGACAATCATTCCCCTCTTTTAAATGCAGGTCTTGTGCTTAAAATAAATTCCAATCAACGCTACGCAACAAATAGCGAAACCTCGGCCTACTTTACTGCGGCCTGTGAAAGAGCAAAAGTTCCCACTCAAAAATTTATGGTCCGTGCGGATATAAACTGCGGCTCTACTATCGGCCCGATCACGTCTACCAATTTGGGAATTAAAACTGTGGATGTGGGAGTCCCTACTCTGGCAATGCACTCCAACCGAGAGTTGGCTGGGAGCGAAGATTTGGTTCATTTGTATGAGGTGTTAAAAAATAATTCTGGAAATTCGAAAATATTAAAACTTGCCTAAAATCCTCCGGAACTTCCGTTTCAAAACTTAAGGTTCTCCCTTGACGAGGATGGGTAAATTTCAATTGATGGGCATGCAGAAGCTGGTGATCTAAAGCCCCCACTTTCTGTCGTAGGGTTTCATCCAATTTAGATAGCCATTGTTTTCCTCCATACAGAGGGTCGCCGACCAAAGGATGTCCTTGTTCAGAAAAATGCGCGCGGATTTGATGGGTTCTTCCGGTGAGGATTTTTACTTCCACAAAACTCATTGCTGCAGATTGTTCCAAAACTTTAAAGAGGGTTTTGGCTTCCTTGCCCTGTTTGGTCTTGGAAGAGATTTTTTTTCTATTGTGCGTGCTTCTTCCCAGTTTGCTTTCAATTTTTCCTTCCCTTTGTTTGAAGTGGCCATAACACAGGGCAAGATAGGTTTTTTGCACGGTCCTCTCTTGAAATTGACGCACCAGGTGCTGATGCGCTTCATTGCTCTTCGCCACGACCATCAGCCCCGAAGTGCCTTTATCTAAACGATGCACAATGCCCGGGCGTAAAACTCCGCCGATGCTGGAAAGATTTTTCAGGTGAAACAACAAGGCATTCACCAAAGTGCCTGAATCATGACCCGCCGCAGCATGAACGACCAGATGTTGAGGTTTGTTGACGACGGCCAGATCTTCGTCTTCGTACAAAATTTCTAAAGGAATATTTTCCGCCTGGGCTTCCAGAGATTTTGCTTCGGGGATTTCTATTTTTAGCCGATCCCCCTGCTGTACTTTGTGAGCAGCCTTGATGGAAATATCGTTTAAAGAGATATGCCCTTCGTCAGCCAATTTATGAATTTGCGAACGACTGAGTTTTAAGTCGCAGGCGGAAAGATAAACATCTGCACGAAGAGGTTTGTCTAGATTTTCAACGGTAATTTCACGGCAGGTCATTTTACGATTCAATTTCCAAATTCCAATAACTATAATCCACAATATTTAAAAAAGGCTTCCAATCGAGCAAATTATGCCGAGGCACTTCGCTTAAGAAAGACCAGCGCGGACGAACAGGTTTACGAATCAAACTCATGCCCGCAGCGCTCACACTGCGACTGCCTTTTTTGTAGTTGCAAGGAATGCAGCTACACACCACGTTCTCCCAATTGCTTTGCCCCCCTTTGGAGCGTGGAATCACATGGTCCAAATTAAGCTGTTCGCGTGCGAGTCGCCTGCCGCAATATTGGCAGCTGTGTTGATCTCTCAAAAAAATATTCAATCGCGAAAAGCGAACCGTTTTTTGGGGCAAGCGATCAAACGCATTCAGCAGAATGACTCGGGGAAGGCGAATCAGCCGATTGACAAGGCCCAGCGACCGATGGTGCGCCTCCACCGACAACTCGGCCCAGGAATGAAAATCGTAGGTGCGGTATTCTTCATCCACCACCTTCGCCACATCTTGGTACAACATGAGAAAAGCACGCCGCACCGATGTGGTTTCGATCGGGATAAAGTTTTTATTGAGAACCAAGACGCGTGCGGAGAGTGTCATGAATGAAAAACCTCGTTTAAGCAGCTACTTTTAATCGTTTAACCGGACGATGATTTTGTAAACCATGCCACAAATCCCAATCTCTCTGAAGATTCAACCAAAATTCGGGCCCGGTCCCCAAAGCCTCTCCAAAGGATAAAGCAGATTCGGTGGTCACCCCTCGTTTAGCACGGATGATTTCATTAAGCTTGGCAAAAGTCCATCCAAGATGAATAGCAAATTGGGTTTGGCTTACCCCCATGGGTTCTAAAAATTCCTTCAGCAACATTTCCCCCGGATGAGTGGGGGGTCTTTTTTTGGGTAACATAAATACCTCTTAGTGATAGTCCACTATATTCACATCAAAGGCATCTTCTCCGTGCCAGCGAAAGATGAGACGCCATTGATCATTAATGCGTACACTCCAATAACTCTTCAAATTACCTGAAAGTTTTTCCAAACGATTCCCCGGTAGTACACGCATAAACTCAAGTGACGGAGCTGCATTCAATTGATCCAATAAGCGCCGAATCTTTGCGTGAAGCCCGGCAGAAATTTTTCGGGTAGTTTTATTTTTTACCCCCTCATAAATATCCGCCACCAAGCTACTGGCAAAGTTACTAATCATAGCTTACTATATCGAGTGCCGGTATATTTTGTAAAGATTGTTTTTGAGAATATCACGAGTCTTCCGGAAGGCATTCAATTGCTCTTCCTGTGAACCCGTCACCAATGCCGGATCTGGAAGTGGCCAGTGCAATCGTTCAGCTTTGCCTAAAAATATTGGGCAGACCTCTTCGGCACAAAGAGTAATCACGATGTCCACACTCTTTGCATCAATTTCATCGACGGACTTTGAACACTGATCTGAAATATCAATCCCGATTTCCTGAAGCACACGGATGGCGAATGGATTCACTTTGGAAGGCTTGGAACCCGCACTTTCTACAGATAAGACATCTGCAAAAAAATGACGTGCCAACCCTTCAGCCATTTGGCTTCGGGCGGAATTGGCCACACAGAGGAAGAGGACTTTATTTTTCATCGGCAATTAACACTGATCATTTTTTTTGGGGCTTCACGGTTCTCATAAAAATTGAAGTTTTTTTCATAAGAATAGGATGCTTCCAGTTCTAAACCCCTCAAACATTAATTACGAGAGATCAACACAAATTCACCAGCAACTCTGGTAAGGGGATCACTTCACTATGCGGGCTGTTAGCGGTTCTAGGCGAAGCAGGCGAGGACCTCGTCGTCCGATACTTGTTCAAAATTTTTAAAAAATCGCCCTACCGCTTGAAAATCTTCAGGAACAGATAGGCAGAATACTTCATCTGCAAAATCCTGAAGACGACTAAAGGTATCCTCGGGTGCTACCGCAGTGGCAACAATCAGTTTTTTAGGATGCCTTTGGCGAATGAGTTGAAGTGCTGCAAGCATCGTCGCGCCTGTAGCGATGCCATCGTCCACTACGATGACAATCCTGTCTTTGGGATCAATAGAATTTCTCTGAGGCGTGTAGAGCTTCCTTCGCTTACGCAGAAGTTCTAATTGTTGATTTTTCTCCTTCAAGAGGAAATCTCCATTTGGCAAAAGTTGTTTTGCATAGGAATTCAGATAGACCTGCCCTTGCTCATCCACTGCTCCCAAAGCAAATTCAGGATTCTGGGGCGCTCCTATTTTTTTTACCAAGACGACATCCAATTCTCCTTGTAACTCTTCGGATAAAATTCTTCCCATGGGAACAGCCCCCCGAGGAATAGCCAGGATCAAGGGATGCCTTCCGCGGTATTTATCCAATTTCATTGCCAGTAAATGAGCAGCTTGTTCACGATTTTGAAAGTACATTGCAAGGGGTCCATGAATTTTCTAACTGCTCGTACAAGTGCAAGACGCGGAGGCCAAACCAAAATACTCAGCGTCGTCCTGAATGAAAGCCCCGTCCCCCGGCATTTGCTGCCTCAGGCTTTGGGCAAACCTTCTTACCTTCTCACCCACTTCTTCTTCCTTCGACTTTAAGAAAGAGGAAAATTCCAAATCAAAATCTTTTCTCAATTCAGAAAAAATTAACCCATCCGCATCTTTTGGTTCCGGGCTAAACATATAAACCCCCCTTTCAATAAATAAATTCGCAGCGCCTTGGTTTGGGTTCTAGACTTAAAAATAAAAAATAGACGATGATGAAAATCAAAAAGGGGGATGATTATTGTCAGACTAGCAGCCCAGAATCTTCCTCAACTCCGTCAACGAGCAAGCATTGATCACATCCTTCTTCTCAAGCCAGCCACGTCTTGCCTGGGCAATGCCCAAAGACATAAAATCAAAATTATTGCAGGCGTGAGCATCTGTCGAAATGACCACCCGCAGACCCAGTTCTTTGGCTCGTTGACAACAGGAGGCCTCCAAATCCATTCGTTGAGGTTGAGCATTGAGTTCCAAAATAGCTCCCCGCTTTTGAGCAGCCTTCATTACTTTTTCCAGATTCACCGCATAAGGCCTTCTCTCTTCCAAAAGACGGCCCGTGGGATGGCCCAAAATCTTGAGGTAAGGATTGTCTATGGCGCGTAAAATCCGCTCCGTTTGTTTTTCTTCGGACAAATTAAAATGAGTATGGATGGAACAAACCGTCAGATCGAGTTCTTTCAAAATTGTGTGGGGTAAAGCCAGAGATCCCTCTTTTAAAATATCCACCTCAATTCCTTTTAAGACCGTGATCCCCTTAAGTTTCGCATTGAGCTTATCAATGGCTTTGATCTGCTGAGTCAGTCTCTTAACATCCAAACCATGAGTGATGCCCACATATTTGGAATGGTCCGTAATTGCCACATACTCATACCCCTTCTCTTGTGCTGCATGCACCATTTCTTCCAGGGTATTCTGACCATCACTGGCTTGAGTATGAACATGAAGGTCTCCCCGGATATCCTGCAAATGAATTAATTCTGGAAGGTTGTTGCTGCGCGCCGCTTCAATTTCTCCACGGTCTTCCCGGAGTTCTGGAGGAATAAATTTCAGATTGAAAAATTGATAAATTTCTTCCTCGCTTTGGCTGACCAAACAACGATTTCCCTGAAACACTCCGTATTCATTGATCTTCAGATGCTGTGCCTGAGCCAATTTTCTAAGTGAAATGTTGTGGGCTTTTGACCCGGTCAAATACAGCAAAGCTGCCCCATAACTTTCAGGCGCCACCACCCGCAGATCCGCTTGAAGTCCGGCTCGTAATACAACGCTGGAGCGGGTTTCTCCCTGGGAAAGGATTTGTCTCACTTCTTCGTAGTTCACAAAGCGATCGAGGATCTCTTGTGCCTGCCTGCTCATTGCTAAAAGATCAATGTCGCCCACCGTTTCTTTGTGACGTCGAAAAGAGCCGGCCACAAGGAGTTGATCGACTTTTTTATCTTGTCGGAGATAGGCTAACAAAGGCTCGATGATCTGGGCCGCCCTGTACCAGAGAAATCGTTTTTCATTTTTGGACGACCGCTTTAATTCTTCTAAAATATTTTTTTCAGTTTTTTCCCCAAAGCCAGCCAAGGCCTGAAGCCTCTTTTCTTCAATGGCTTTTCTGAGATCTTCCACATTTTGAATGTGAAGCTCCTGATAAAGTTTTTGCACCCGCCTGGGGCCCAGGGAAGGAATTTTGAGCAGTTGCGTAATTTCGGGAGGCGTTATTTTTCTCAGTTCTTCCAGCTTTTTCAAATGTCCCGTTCCAACAATCTCCTTGATTTTTCCAGCCAGGTCTTCACCAATACCCGGAAGTTCCGTCAAATCGGCCCCAGCTTTCAGCATCTCCGCTACGCTGGAAGGAAGGTTCCCCAGGACATTGGCAGCCTTTTGATAGGCGCGAATCCGAAAGGGATTAGCTTTTTGAATGGCCAAAAGCTCAGCCACTTCATTAAAAATATCTGCTACTTCCTGATTGTGAATCGGCATAAAAAACTCCTGCCTTTTTACCCTCCATTTTCACAACGATCCATTTGAATAAAACTCGTAGGCCTCCAGGGATAACACATAAAGATAGAACCAAAACTGAAGGCCTTGGCTCCCAACTTTCTCAATGTGGCTAAATCTTCATAATCCCAAACGCCAGGGCCCATCACGGGAATAGTCGTGTGGCCAGCTAGTTCTTCCACCATTTTCCAGGTAAATTTTTGTGCGATTTTTCCAGACACTCCCCCTCCCCCCAGCTTCTGCAGTGGGCTGGCTTGATTGGGAAAAATCAGAGACCATGGCACTGAATTAATCGCCAAGGCCTGTACTTGAGTCTCAAGCTGCTTGGCAATCTGCAGATAATCTTGAGTGGCGGACAATTTTATAAAAATCGGGTGTCTCGAATTTTGACAAAGCAGCCGCGCCAACTTGACCACCAGTTGGGTGTTCGAATGAATTTCCTGATGCGTATTGGGGCAGGACGCATTAAATTCAATGGCTTTGATGGGGACTGAATCCAGTTTCAAAACCATTTCTCTCAGTATTTGAGGATTATCTTCTGTAATGGAACAAACAAGCGAGTAAGAGGAATATGGCAGCTTTTTTAATCGCGGTGCGATGTGAGACAACCACCAATCCAAACCCGGATTCGTCAGACCAATGGCGTTGACGACACCTTTGCTTAGGGACTTCACACAAGTCCAGGGATGAAGCCAACGCAGATTACCCGCTTTAGGCTGGGCCGTGAGTGTTTTAGTGACAATCGTGAACAGTGAGGGGTCAATCAAGCCCAACCAGCGAAAGGGCCATTCCCAGGGCCAGCCCTGTCCATCATAAGCCAAGGCCCCGCTAGCAGCTACATACTCAAAAGAATGTCCATTTGAGAGTTGAATCATATTGTGTTTGAGTGAGCAGTTACTAACAAGTCAGATAGTTTATCCGACTGCGCAGTTTAATTGGCGACTCGTCAGTATAACCTTTTCGTCATTTCCCAGGCATCTTCCTGATTATCCGAATAATATTTTTTTCGCACTCTCACTTTTTCAAAACCCATTTTTTTATATAAAGCAATCGCCGATTGATTACTCGGGCGCACTTCTAAAAGGATTTCGTCCACTTTTTGTTCACGACATTTTTCTTCAAATGCACGCAGGAGATATGCTCCCAATCCTTGTCGTTGAAAGACAGGATCTACGGCAATTTTAATCAATTGGGCTTCCCCGCGAATAGCCCAGAAATCAAGATAAGCAACAATTTGATTATCTTTTTTTAGAACAAAAGGATGGGCCACATCGAGTTTCAATTCTTCTTCCCAAAGTTCACGAGAATAAGGTTCGCTGAAACAACGGTTTTCAATTTCCAGTATTTTTTCCAAATCGGCTGCAATAAGAGGTTCTAGGGTCATGTCAAAACTTCTCCAACTTGTACCACAAGCTTTTGGCTCCCTCTTTTGTTTTACTCGAAAAGATATGACTCCACTCGATGGGAATACCCAAATCTTTGGTAATTTTTTTTTGGATACCAAGCCATTCCTGCTTTTTAAGATGATCACACTTCGTCAAAGCCAAGACAAAGGGTTTATCCAGCGAAATTAAAAAATCGCACATCTGTCGATCGAGCTCATCCACTTCACGCCGCATATCAAACACCCAAACCGTAGCCCTATGGGTTCTACGGGATGTAAAATAAAATTGAGTGAGTTCTTTCCAAGCCTCTTGCTTCGTTTTGGAGACCTTGGCAAAACCAAAACCGGGAGAATCAACAAAAAAAAGTCTTTCCTCAATTTTAAAAAAAACCAGACCCTGAGTACGCCCCGGAGTGGAGCTAGTTCGGGCGATGCGCTGGCCCAGCAAGGTATTGATGAGCGAAGATTTACCGACGTTTGATCTGCCCACAAAGGCAATTTCAGGAAGATAAGGCTTGGGTAAGGCCGAAACAGTTTCGGCATGGGCAGCAAATTCAATTTTCATGGATTACACTACTTTTTTCCAATCGAGGTTAGGAAAAATTTTGAAGTCCTCATCTTGGGAAACCCAAGTACATTCATGTTCTACGGCAAGAGCTGCAAGATAAGCATCGGGGATCAGGTTGGCCTTTAATTTTAAAGAAGAACAATAATTTGAAAAAATATTCCAGTGTTTAACCCCGGGGCGAATAGATATAGCATGAGTAATTTGCATGATCTTGTCAGTGAATTTTAATGCGGAATCAATGGGAACAGCAAATTTAGTCATTTTTGGATTAGAAATTATGCGCAAAAATGAACTTAAGACTAATTCCGAGTAAGCAAAATTTTCTCCACTTAAAAGGAATTCCTCAAACCATGATTTTATTTTCTTATGCTCAGAGTTATGAGTTAAATAAAGATTAATAAAAATGTTTACGTCACATAATATCATTCTTCATCCATTAAATCATAAAGCTCGGCATTCGAATTAATATTAATTCCTGGTCGGATACAATTTCCCTTAGAAACTGGGAACTTAATCTTTTTACTTTTTCCTTTTGCAGGCGCTTGCTTCAGCCTCAGTTTTAACCCTTCTTCCATGAGTCGAGTTAAACTCAGCCCTATTTTTGCTGCAAATGTTTTTGCCTCTTGTAACAGCTGATCGTCCATTCGGATAGTAGTACGCATACTCAAAAGACTAAGGGATGTGACATAAATATGTCAAGGCAGGTTTCAATAGGTCACTCAAAAACTTTCTTCCCCAAAAACTCAGCCTTTTCTCCCAACTCTTCTTCTATTCTCAAAAGCTGATTGTATTTGGCCATGCGCTCTCCTCTGGAAGCAGAACCTGTCTTGATTTGGCCGGCTGCAGTCGCCACCGCTAAATCGGCAATCGTGCTGTCTTCGGTTTCACCGGAGCGATGTGAAATTACGGTAGTATAGCCGTGTTCTTGGGCCAGGTGAATGGCAGCGAGAGTTTCGGTGAGTGAGCCGATCTGATTCACTTTAATCAAAATCGAATTGGCTATTTTTTCTTTAATCCCTCTCTGAAGGCGCTCGACATTCGTGACAAACAAATCGTCGCCCACCAACTGAACCTTGGAGCCGAGTGCAGCGCTCAATTTTTTCCAGCCCTCCCAATCGTCTTCGGCCAGACCATCTTCAATAGAAACCAGAGGAAAATCTTTTTGAAACTTCGAATAATATTCGATCATTTGATCGACATTATGAGCTTGTTTGGCTACAGGATAATATTTTCCTTCTTTATAAAACTCACTGGAAGCCGCATCCAGAGCAATGAGAACCTCTTCGCCCGGCTTGTATCCGGCCTTTTCAATGGCTCGCATAATGAATTCCAGACCTTCTCGATCCGATTTTAAAGACGGTGCAAATCCGCCTTCATCACCCACCGCAGTAGAGTAATTTGCATCGTGCAATAATTTTTTCAGGCTATGAAAAACTTCGATCCCAGCCCGCAAGGCCTCGCTGAATCTGCCTCCGCACACCGGCACAATCATCAATTCCTGCAGTTCAATATTGTTATCGGCATGGGCACCGCCATTGATGATATTCATCATGGGCACAGGGAGAATAAAAGGATCCCCCTCTCCCCTTGAGGGAGAGGGTTGGGGTGAGGGGAAAAGTTGCTTTAAATAAGCATATAAAGGAAGATTTTCACTTTGTGCAGCCGCACGAGCTAAAGCCAATGAAACCCCTAAAATAGCATTGGCGCCTAAATTACTTTTATTTGATGTTCCGTCTAAAGCGATCATGGCTTGATCAAGCGCCGCTTGCTGGCTACATTCTTTGCCTATCAAAATTTCTGCTATTTTTGTTTTTACGTTCTGAACTGCTTTCAAAACCCCTTTCCCCTGATAGCGTTTTTTATCGCCATCCCGCAATTCGCAGGCCTCGTGTTCTCCCGTCGAGGCACCGGAAGGAACTATTGCGCGGCCTAGAATGTTATTATCCAGCAATACCTCGGCTTCCAAGGTGGGATTTCCACGGGAATCGATCACTTCTCGGGCCTGAACTTTTTTAATTTTTGGCATACGCTAAACTCCTTTTTGAGGTGAGAGGCGGAGCCCTTAGCACCCCGTTATTTTGGGGTCAACCTCAAGACTTGCAAAAAAATCAGGCTCTCTCTATAAGCGCTGCCACTATGAAAAATAATACTTATTTAGGTACTGAAGATTACGTCGCCTCTCCCGAACTTCAAGAAGTGGTCAATGTCGCGCTGGCTATCCAACGCCCTCTGCTTTTGAAAGGTGAACCGGGGACAGGAAAAACCCTGCTGGCGCAATCCATTGCCAAGGCGCTGGGCCGGCCCTTGCTGCGCTGGAATATTAAATCGACCACCAAGGCTCAGGAAGGTCTTTACGTGTATGACACCGTGCAACGCCTGAACGACAGCCGCTTTGGAGGAGCAGAGGTTTCTAACATCAAAAATTACATCAAATTGGGAAAGCTGGGAGAATCTTTCGTAGCGCCAAATCCCGTTGTTTTGCTCATCGATGAAATTGACAAGGCCGATCTGGAATTCCCAAACGATTTACTCGCAGAGTTGGATGAAATGCGATTTTACATTCCTGAAACCAAGGAAGACATCATCGCAAAAAATCGTCCTATGGTGGTGATTACGTCCAATTCTGAAAAAGAATTACCCGATCCTTTTTTACGCCGCTGTGTCTTTCACTTTATCGAATTTCCCGATGCGAAGATGATGGCACAAATCGTAAAGGTGCATTTTCCGGAACTGGATTCCAAACTCCTTAAATATGCCTTGGAAAAATTTTATTTTGTGCGCTCACAAAATAATCTCAAAAAACCCCCTTCTACTTCCGAGCTGATTGATTGGCTGAACGCCCTCATCGCTCTAGGCCTGGATGCCAAGGTTTTAGAAAGGCAAATGCCTTTGCTCAGTTGTTTACTGAAAAATGAGCAGGACATGGAGAATTCGAATATAAGGTTTTATTCTTAAAACCCAAACAAATTACAGCAAAAGCCCCCTCGCTTTTTTACCAATTCACCCCTTTTAAAGGACAATTTTCACACTGAGCTTTGGGTTTACAGAACTCCTTACCCACCCTGACAATCAGGGCGTGATACTCGTTAAACAGATTTAAATCTTCTGGCAGATGCTGTATCATAAAATATTGCATCTCTTCATAAGAACTTTCTTCGGGAATTAAAAAATGTCTGCTTAAAACTCGGTAGGTATATTGATCAACCACAAAAATAGGTTTTTGGGCCGCATAGAGTAGGATAGAATCCGCCGTTTCAGGCCCTACGCCTTTCACCTGCAATAGCTTCTCTCTCAAGTTTGAAGGGGGCAGTTCAAAAAGCGGGTCTAATTCCCCTTCTGTTTCTTCAAAGATAAAACGAAGCAAGGCCTTCAAGCGCTTGGCCTTCACATTAAAATAACCTGCTGGCCTAATTAGTTCAGCCAGAGAGGCTTCTTCAATTTCAAAAAGGGATTTGAAGTTTAGCAGTTTTTTCTGCTTCAACTGAGTGATGGCTTTTTCTACATTCATCCAATTTGTATTTTGCGTTAAAACGGCCCCCACTATCACTTCAAAGGCAGTCTCGGCCGGCCACCATTTCTGCGGGCCAAAATGCTGTAGCATTTTTTGGAAGATTTCTTCGAGAATAACCTTAGAATTAGACATAGACCCACCCTGTCCTATTAGGATGAATTTCATATAATGCCGGCAGTTGCCATTAATTCTTCGCTTTATTTTCAAGAAGCTTTTTCAGCTCTTCCCTATCTTTATTAGAGAGATGATCTGAAGTAGAAGGAGTTTCATCTTTCGATTTGGAAGGATCATTCGCATTGAGTTTGTTGGTTACTTCCTTCAGTTTTTCACTCATATCCGGCAAACTCGGAAGCGACTTGGGTAAATCTCCGAGGTCTTTGCCTTTCATTTTTTTTGCCTCTCCCCATACAAGTGAAGCCGCCTTCCATCCATATTCGGAAGCGTATTCCCGAGCAGACTTTCCCTGGTATTTTAGATCCAGCAACAATGCGGCAACGATCAGCAACAAAGCAATTTTAAAAGCCCAGCGAATAAGTTTAAACATGGTCTGATATAAACATCGCTCTATAAAAACTGTCTATCAAAAACTAGTAGGCCCAGAGTTTTATCCTCTAGACTTTCAAGTTAGCTCTGTTACAATTCCGGTTTATGAACGGAAATCTAGCTCCCCTAATGCCACTCCCAAAAAAACAAATTGTACTCATTGTCGACGACAATCCCACTAACGTGGAACTGTTGAAGGCCCACTTAAAGCCTTATAACTATGAGCTACGCTGCGCTTATGATGGCGATGAGGCACTCAAAAAAGTGGAAGAAGAAGCCCCCGACTTGATTTTACTCGACCTCATGATGCCACGAACTTCGGGATATGAAGTTTGCCAGATTCTCAAAAAAGACAAAAAAACACAGCTCATTCCCATTATAGTCGTCACCGCGCTAAAGGAATTGAATGATAAAATTAAGGCTATTGAAATAGGAGCGGACGATTTTTTGCTAAAACCCTTCAACAAAGTGGAGCTCATCACCCGCATTAAATCACTACTCAAACTCAAGTCTCTGTACGATGACATTGAGCATAGCGAAGACATTATCTTCACTTTGGCCGAAATGTTGGAGGCCAAGGATATTTATACCCGAGGTCATTCCGAGCGTGTGGCGAAATATAGCGTCGCCTTATCCAAATTCGTTGGGCTTAGTGAATTTGATCAGGAGACCATTCGACGAGGGGCCTTGTTACACGATATCGGAAAGATTGGAGTTCGCGAATCTATTTTAAACAAGCCTGAACGACTCTCCCAGGAAGAAATCCAGCATATTCGTTCTCATCCCGCCCGTGGATGTGAAATTTGTAGAACCTTAAAATCCCTTCAAAACTCACTTCCCATCGTGCGTCACCATCATGAACGATTGGATGGGCAAGGCTATCCCGATGGAATTTCCAAAAATGAAATTTCACTCGGTGCCAGGGTGGTAGCCGTCTGCGATTCCTATGACGCCATGACTTCCAACCGCCCCTATCGAAAAGGGATGCCCCCTTCCGAAGCAATTAAAATTTTCGAAAAGGAAAAAGAGAGTGGTCAATGGGATCCACATTTGGTCAACGAATGGATTATCCTGATTAAGAGGAGTGGCCTAGAAAAAAGGTAGGGGCACGGCAAGCAGCGCCCCTACGACGCATTAAAAAAACAAAAAAGACGGCCCCGCAGAAAAGGTCCAATCGTCCGCAAATCTCGAATCATTCAATCGGGGAATACTATACATATAAGTCATCACATCAAAACGCAGGGCCAACCAAGGCTTAGAAGTGTAAATTTTCAGACCTCCACCCACACAACCTTCAAACCTGTTTTTCCCATTCAAATGAATAAGCCCTGCGCCTACAGTAGTCGTCAAATCCGCTTCCTGAATTGCTTTGCCAGTTCGCTGTAAAATGGGAAAGGCATAAGTAAAATACCCCTGAGTGATCATTTCTTTTCGATCCGTCACCGATTTTCCAAATTGGGAATCGTCATCAAACTGCATACTTGAATAATTAAACTCGGCCCCCACCGTGATGGCTCCTGTCAAACGAAAGCCCAGTCGGGCTCCGAGGACATAGGAATTGTTGAGATAGTTTCCGAGATATTCGCCGACAAAGGGTTCTATTTCCAAAAAACGAATTTTATTGTCTCGGGTGTTGAAGTCGAGTTGAGAGGGAATATTTTTTTCTTCGGCTTTT
This sequence comes from Deltaproteobacteria bacterium, assembly GCA_015233135.1. NCBI lineage: Bacteria > Pseudomonadati > Myxococcota > Myxococcia > Deltaproteobacteria bacterium. The sequence continues at coordinate 2,509 of JADFYH010000041.1, read as the reverse complement.
AGAGCAGTATTGAAGAAAAAGAAAAATAAAAAAAAGATAAGTATTTTTTTTGATTTCATATTTTTTGTCACCCTATTCCATTTGAGGCTGAGTGAGCAACGAAGCATAAAGAAAATTATGCAATCAGGTACTAGCCTTCAAGGCCTGCTTTGCCAAGGTATAGCCCACCTCCCAAGCCGCTCCGGGAAATTTATGACAGGCGTCCATCACTTGATCGATGGCCGTAATAAACAGGTCCGCTTCTTTCTGGCTGATCATCAAAGGAGGCAAAATTTTAATCACATCCATATTGTGGCCCGGCACTTGAGATAAAATTTTATGCTGCGTAAACAAAGGCACCACCACCATCTGGCCAAAGAGGCCTTTAGAAGCCGCATGCACCATCTTCCAACCCACCTTCAGCTTCAGCGATTTGGGCTCGCCAAATTCCAGCGCGATCATCAAGCCTTTTCCTCGCACCTCTTTCAGCATTTCGTATTTTGATTTTAAGGCATTCAGGCCCTCGAGAAGATAGGTCCCCAGCTGATGACTGTTCTCTAGCAGTTTTTCTTCCCTTAACACCCAGAGAGTGGCCAGACCTGCCGCCATGGCCAAATCATTTTTCCCGAAGGTGGAAGAATGCACCACGCAGCGATCCATTTTGGTAAAAGTCGATTCGTAAATCGCCCGACGCATCAAGATCGCACCCACCGGCACATAGCCGCCCGACAAAGATTTGGCGATGGTGATGATATCGGGCTCCAAATTCCAATGTTCAAAGGCAAAGAACCTACCTGTGCGTCCAAAGCCCGTTTGGATTTCATCCGCAATGAATAAGGTCCCATACTTTCTGCACAAACGCTGGGCCTCGGGTAAAAAATCCGGAGCAGGGACATAAACGCCCTTGCCTTGGATAGACTCGACAATGAAGGCCGCAAACTGTTTGCTGGAGAGTGCTTTTTCCAGGGCCTCCAAGTCGTTCATGTAAACCGCCTGGGTGGGCTCCAAAAGTCGACCGAAACCTTTTCTAAATTCTTCATTTCCATTCACGGAAAGTGAACCGATAGACAGACCATGAAAGGCATGGTCCAAGTACAAAATCTGATCGCGCCGGGTATGGGCCTTGGCAAACTTGAGGGCCCCTTCCACACTTTCGGTGCCGGAGTTAGTGAAAAAAACGGTATCGATAGAATCGGAACAAAGTTGCAGCAGCTCTTTGGCCAGTAAGCCTGGAAGCAGAGTCACGCCCATCTGGATCATGTTGGGAAGTTTGAGATCTAAAACATCTTTGATGGCCTGGGCGACCACAGGATGATTGCGACCGATGTTGAAAGATCCATAGCCTGAGAGAAAGTCCAGATAGGCGCTCCCTTCTTGATCATAGAGATAGGCACCTTCTGCACGCTCGTAAATTTTATCGAATCCGATGGTGCGGAGGACGCGCACAAATTGGGGATTGATGAATTGCTCGTGGAAAATGAGATTTTTGTTTTTATGTTCTTCGAACAGGTTTTTGATATTGAAAGGCATAGAAAATTTATGACATAGGTTACGCGATTCTGATTAATAAACGCCGCTCAACACACTACACAACAAAATAAAAATCAAGACGCATTATGACTCAACTCTCACCCTTCTGGCCTCATTTTCTAACCACGCTGCAACATCGCCCCTATGTGTTTGTGTTCCTTTTTTTCTTTTTGGTTTTTGGATTGATTCAACTGGGCCCAAAGCGCACCCTGCTGTTTTTGATTTCGGGATGGAGCATCGCCTTTGCCTCTGAAGTTTCGTCGATTCGCAATGGATTTCCTTATGGAGACTATCAATATGTTTATGAAAACCTGAAAGGAGAACTGCTGCTTTGGGGAGTCCCTTTGTGGGATTCGCTTTCTTATACCTTTCTGGCCTATGCGAGTTATAGCACTGCGCTTCTTTTCCGTTTCTCCTCTTTGAAAACTCTGATGCTCTCCTCCCTCCTCATGATGGGTCTGGATGTCATCATTGATCCCCTCACTGCCTTGGGAGATCAATGGTTTCTGGGCCGAATTTATTATTATCCCCATGGAGGACTTTATTTTGCTGTGCCTCTCAGTAATTTCGCCGGCTGGGCCCTGGTGGCTTTTTGTATTGTGGGGGCTTATCAGATTATAGAGAAGAGATTGGCAAGCACCCCTTCTCCTCCCGAAACACTAAAAAACTACCTCGGCTTTCTCCTCTACTCCGGAGTCTTTCTTTTTAATTGGAGTATCACCCTTTACTTAAAATTATACTCGCTCGCCTTGATGGATCTTGGCTTATTTATTTTACTTTTGTTTTTTCTAAAAAATCGGCTGTTACCTACTAAATTTTAAAAGTGGATTATTTAAAATTTAAAACAGGACTTTTAATAATCCCCTCTCCCCTTGGGGGAGAGGGCAGGGTGAGGGGTTCATTCACTTGCTGCTAAAATTTGACTCAACACCCCTTCACGATTTTCATAAAATTCAGAGTTCCAAAAATGTAATACTTGGTATCCTTCTGCTTTCAACCA
>JADFYH010000040.1 GCA_015233135.1 Deltaproteobacteria bacterium | reverse complement strand
TCATAGGCGAGGCTCCTTTCTTGTCCTTTTCAAACCAAGAAATCCTCGCCTTCTTTTTATCTCTAAGCAAAATTAAACTTTCCTTACTTTTTGCTCTTTTTTACCCCCAGTAATTAAATGCATCCAGTAAGCTATTTTTACGCAACTATTTTTCTTACCTGTCGATACCTCTAGGGTAAAATGATGCCCAACAAATATCAAATGCAACACCTAGAAAGAGAGTTGTTATGACTAAAATTTCTCCCCTACTTCCTCATACGAACACAGGATTTTTTTTGGAGAAACCTCAAAGTTGCCCTTCCCCAGAAGAAGAATGTGGAACGATACCTGTGGATTCTTTCCAGGATCAGCGCAACGCCCAACTGCGGCATGCCCCTTTACCGATCACAGTTTCGGTAAATCCTTTGAATTTTTCCCCCTCACCCATTAACATCAATGACCGCTGCAATAGTCCCTTCGCTCAAGGTCAAAGCACTTTTACCATTCACAATACGGGCAATGGTGCTTTATCTCTAAGGTTACAGTCTATTTTGCATTTTGATTTGCCTAATTCTGGAATTCGCTCTGCAGTGGGGGCACCTTGTACGAGATTTCCCTGGGAAACATGGCCAGCCCCCCAAATGGCTGGCAGATCCGACATCCGTTTGGCTTTTTCACCTTCTAACCCTTTAATTCATCCTGGGGAAACCATCCGCATTCACGTGATCTATACTGCAATTGATGGAAGCAGTGTTGATCTTCCGACGGGTTTTAGGGGTAATATACAAATTCGAGCAAGCGGATCGGCTTCAGTTCTTACCTTGCCGGTGAGTGGAAGCTTTACTCGATAGACTTCTTCGGGCCTGATTTTTGAATTTGATAAAGTTGCACCGCCGCCTCATGCTCTTGAAGCGTCTTGGAGAACTGATGAGTGCCGTCGCCCTTACTGACAAAATATAAATATTCCGAGGCTGTAGGATTTAACACCGCTTCGATACTTTTCAGGCCTGGATTCGCAATGGGCGTGGGAGGAAGGCCCGGTCGAATGTAGGTATTGTATGGCCCATCGCGCAAGAGGTCTGCCTTGCGAATATTTCCGTCGTAGTTTGGAATTCCGTAAATGATGCTGGGATCCGTAGCCAGAGGCATGTTGATTTTGAGGCGATTAAAAAAGACGCCCGCGATGAGAGGACGCTCTTCGGTCTTTCCGGTCTCTTTTTCAACAATAGAGGCCAAGGTCAGCAACTGATAGGGAGTTAGCCCCACTTTCCCAGCCTCTTTTAACTTTGCCTCTGCCTGTTTTTTAAAATTCTTCACCAAAAGATTAATCAATGAATCTTCGGTAGTCGATTGGGTATATTCATAGGTATCGGGAAAGAGATAGCCCTCCAAGCTGCTTCCAGTCTCGCCTTGTTTAGCTGCTGCATCGGCCGCTAAGGTTTTCTGAAGAAAACTCTGCGGATTTGCCAAAGATTTTTCAGCCAAAAGTTTTGCGATATCTTTCAGACTATAACCCTCGGGAATCGTAAAACGTCGATGGAGGATATCACCCTTTAATAGCTTTTCGCTTGCTTGCTCTAATGTGGTACCTGCATCCAGTTGATACTCCCCGGCCTTCAAATTGCTGCCCACATTGCGATAGCGAAAGTAATAGTAAAGCAGTTTGTGAGAAGAACTCAGATTTTGTTTTTGAAATTCTTCCACCAAGGCCTTGAGACCCATTCCTTTTTTCACTTCCACGATGGCGGAATTGTTTAAAACTTGCTTGGGAAAACGAAGAAAATAAAATCCTAATCCAAGCAGAATGAAAAAAATTAAGATCAGAAAAAATTTTTTCATAACTCCTCCCGAATTTGTTCCCACAAATTCCCCATCTTAATCTTAAGAGGGGGAAAATCCGTTTATTGACAAATAATCTCTTAAAATGACGCAGGCAGCTTCTGCATCCAGCAAACCTTTATTTTTTTTGGTTTTGATCCCCGCCTGGCTCAATGTTTCCTCTGCTTCCCAACTGCTTAAGCGTTCGTCCCAATAATCCACAGGCAAAGGATGCCCTTTTTCATGTAAATATCGCTTTAACTGATTTGCAAAGGTCCTTGTTTTTTGAGTTTGGGGGCTTTCACTCCCATTCATACTTAAGGGAAGGCCTACAACTATTTTTTCAACCTGGTCACTCTCTAAGATTTCAAAAATACCTTCGAGGTCTTGAGAAAGTGATCGTCTTTGAAGAGTTTGTAAAGGCCACACGCCGATTCCTAAGCCATCGGTCTTGGCCATGCCTATTCTTTTATGTCCGACATCAAGGGCCAGGATTTTCATAGAGGGCAAAGCGCAAAAAAAATAGCCGTCCTCAGCTAAGCAAGATCGCTAAGAACGGCTATTAAAAAATGCAAATCCAAAAAATTAATTAAACTTAATCGACTGCACAAACTTTTGGAAAGGTCGCAAATAAAGTTCAAATTGTTCCCCCGGAAAACTCGCGGTGAGGTTAATGGCTACGCCATCTTTCAAAAGGGTGATCTGAACTTGTTGTACCTTTTGGCCGGGCTTGATATTTTTTAGGGCATCCGCTTCGTCCCCTAACATCTGTTTCATACCCGCTAAATCCCATTGGCAAACCATCTGCATGGCAGGAATACCACCCAGGGTAATTTGTTTCTCATCCACTATCTTGAAGCTTTGGACACCACGTGCTTTCACAGCTTCTTTGATTTTACCAAAATAAGTGGCAAGATCGACCTCTTCGTTCAATCTTTCTTTGGTTAAAATAATGTTCGGACGAACATTTTTATCGGTGGAAGGAATGGTTAAAGTAATCATTCCCTGATCTTGCCAGTTTTGTGGAATTTCCACTTCTAAATCGTTTAATGTCAGCTTTCCCATGGGGGAGACCTCCTTAACAAATTGTTTAAACCAAAATTGTCCTAAAATTGTAACACTCTTGCACCGAAGCACAAACAAAATCTTCAGACAAAAGCTACTATTTATAGACTTATCGACAGGCTAGATATCCAAGTTGCGTACATTTAATGCATTTTGTTCAATAAAATCTCGTCTAGGTTCGACTAGATCTCCCATTAAAATAGTAAAAATCTGGTCTGCTTCAATGGCATCGTCTACCCGAACTTGAAGCAGGGTGCGGGTTTCCGGGTTCATCGTGGTTTCCCAGAGCTGATTAGGATTCATTTCCCCCAACCCTTTGTAACGTTGGATATATTGACCTTCTTTCCCTTGATCCAGGATGTAGTCTCGAATGGCCTGGAGGCTATCCAACTCCAACTCTTTGCCATTATTACTGATCTTGAAGGGATCTTCCCCGAGTTCCCGAAAGGCTTGATAAAGATTGTTAAGCTCCAACACCTCTGGATTGATCAAATAGCTTACTTCTAGGCTGGTCTCCCTAGTTGCACCATTAAACAAGGTCTTATAAACTAATTTTTGGGCGGAATGTTCGGCATCTTCGCGCAACTCCAGTTGCAGGTCCTTCAGTTCGGGATGCTTTTTGACCAATAGTCGAGAGAGTCTTTCGGATTGCTGATCCAGGGCTTCTGCGTTTTTCAGGGTCGTCTCATCGATACTGCCCAATTCAATCCAGGCATCTACCACACGAGGATCCACCCTTTTTTGGATCTTATTCAGGATATTATGATAGCGAATGAGCTTTTTGGTAAGATCCACCAAGGCCTTTCCACTCACTTCTTTTCCTTTGAGCCTCATTTTTACATCCTGGGTACCCAAGTCGATCAAGTGGTCTTCCATGGCCGAATCGTCTTTCAGATAACGCTCGTTTTTTCCTTTCTTGATTTTGTAAAGAGGAGGCTGTGCAATATAGAGATATCCCCGCTCGACGATGGAAGGCATTTGACGGTAAAAGAAAGTCAGCAACAAGGTTCGAATATGGGCCCCATCCACATCGGCATCCGTCATGAGCACAATGCGATGGTAGCGTAATTTTTCAATATCAAAATCATTCTCCCCAATCCCAGTGCCTAAAGCGGTGATGAGTGTCCGAATCTCGTCCGAGGTGAGCATCTTATCGAAACGGGCCTTCTCCACGTTTAAAATCTTTCCCTTCAAGGGCAGGATGGCCTGGTTGCGGCGGTCACGACCTTGCTTGGCCGATCCTCCTGCCGAATCTCCTTCGACGATGTAGAGCTCGGCAAAGCGGGCATCGCGCTCCTGACAATCGGCCAGTTTTCCGGGAAGCGATCCTACTTCGAGAGCCGACTTGCGTCGCACCAAATTTCGTGCGTTGCGCGCAGCCACTCGTGCACGTGCTGCCTCTACCATTTTTGTGGCTATTTTTTTGGAGACGGAAGGATTTTCTTCCAAAAATTGTGAGAGTTTTTCGCTGACCAGCGATTTGACAATCCCTTCTACTTCACTATTGCCCAGTTTTCCCTTGGTTTGACCTTCAAATTGAGGTTCTGGAATCTTTACAGAAATAACGGCCATCAGGCCTTCGCGGATATCTTCACCCTCTAAATTATCTCCCTTCAAATCTTTTAAAAAATTCCCCTTGCTCAGATAGGCGTTAAAAGAACGGGTGAGGGCAGACTTGAATCCACTCACATGCGTACCCCCATCGTGCGTGTTGATATTGTTGGCAAAGGAAAAAATTTGTTCGCTATAACTATCGTTCCACTGCATGGCAATTTCAACGATCAGCAAATCTTTCTCTGCCGTAAAATAAACGGGTTTGGGATGCAGAGGCGTTTTTCGTTGATTGAGATATTCCACAAAACTGACAATACCACCTTCGTATTGAAACAAATGGGACTTGTCCGCACGCTCGTCTTTGATCTCAATTTTGATTCCCTTGTTTAAAAAAGCAAGTTCTCGGAGACGGTTGCTGAGAATATCAAAACTGTATTCAATCTGTTCAAAAATTTCCGGGTCGGGCTTAAACCAAATTTTTGTCCCCCGCTTATCGGTTTTCCCGGTTTGTTCCAGGGGTTTTTTGGGGATTCCACGTTCAAAGTGCTGATGAAACACCTTTCCATCTCGCTTGATCTCCATGTCCAAATCGATAGACAAGGCATTCACGCAAGAAACGCCCACACCGTGCAGCCCCCCTGAAACTTTATAGGCACTTTTTTCAAATTTACCTCCCGCGTGCAATTTTGTGAGCACCACCTCAGCAGCAGAGATCCCTTCTGTGGGATGTATATCGGTGGGAATTCCCCGGCCATTGTCTTCTACCGTGACAGAATTATCCAGATGGATGAGCACTGAAATGGTATCGCAATGTCCCGCCAAGGCTTCATCAATGGAATTGTCCACCACTTCATAAACCAGGTGGTGAAGTCCCGCAGGCCCTGTAGACCCAATATACATGGCGGGTCTTTTTCGAACAGCTTCCAATCCCTCCAAAACTTTAATAGAATTGGCATCGTATGTTTCTTCTTTTGCTTCACTCATTTTTGATACATCCTTTTTCTATTTTAAATAGAGATTTTGAAAATTTCTGTGTTTCTAAGCCATAGGGTTTAATCGAAGTGAGGAACACTTGGCAAGAATGTTCAAAGAGTTTTTCCATCATCAACTCGCTGCGTTTGCTATCTAATTCACTGAGGAGATCATCAAATAGAGCGACAGGTACCTTTCCAAATTGTCTTAGAATATCAATTTCTACCAGCTTTAGGGAAGCAACAGCCACCCGATGCTGGCCCTGAGAACCTTCTTCTTTCAGTAAAAAAGAATTTATTAAAAAAAACCAGTCATCCCGGTGTGGGCCCACCAGCACTTGTCCCCTCTCTAATTCTTCCCCCTCTCGCCGTTCCATCTCAATTAAAAGCAGATCTTGTATTTCTTCTGCCTTGGCTTCCATTAATCCTTCAAAATAGGGTCTGTATTCAATCTGGGCCTTCCAACTTTCTCCTGAAAGATCGAAAAATGCATCTTGAAGTTTTTCGTCCAACAATCCAGTAAAGCATTGTCGGAGGGAGTAAAGTCTTGCTCCGAAATAAGAAAGTTGTTCGTTCCAGCTCTGCAGTTCTTCTCGATCGGAAAAATTATTTTTTTCTCTCAACCTTTCGAGAAGCAGATTTTTTTGGCGATGTATCTTTGAATATCTTTCTTGTACCTCAGTAAATTCCGCAGAAAGTAGAGAAAAAAAGCGGTCAAAATAATCCCTTCTCTCGGAGGGGGAAATACGAAAAAGTCTAACGGAGTCGGGAGTAAAATAAACGATGGGCAGTATTTGTCTCAATTTTGAAAAAGGCCGTGGCGTTTTTCCATTAAGCTGAACTTGTTTTCCAGAAGGAGAAACTTGGATAGAGATCTGGTGCTCCAATCCATCCTGATCGATGAGAGCGGATAAAAAAAAATTTTGCCGCTGATGTGCAATTAAATTCTTATAATCGCTACTTCTAAAAGACTTAAGCTCACTTAAGAAAAACAACGCCTCAAGAATAGAGGTTTTTCCCTGAGCATTTTCTCCATGAAAAAAATTAAAATCCTCTTTTGGTTCAAAAATTTTAGTTTCCAGATTTCGGAAATTTTCAAAGGTAATTTGCTTAATTTTACAGAAATTATTTTCATTCACAAAGTTAACAACTTAGATTCTCATTGGCATGATGACACTAAAAAAAGTGGGATCTTTTGTAGAGCGTATTACGCAAGGCCCTACATGGCCATTGATTTCCAAAATAAAATTTTCCTCCTCTATTACCCCTAATACATCCAGAAAATATCTTGAATTAAATCCTACCTGAAGATTTTCCCCCTTATACCCTATAGAAATTTCTTCTTTCGCCTCTCCTAAATCAAGATTGGAGGAAGAGAGTTCCAAACTTCCACTACTGAAGCTAAATTTTACCCCTCGCGTCCTGTCTCCCACCAACAAAGAAACTCTTTTTAAGGCTCCAATCATCTCGTTTCGTGATAGAATGATGTGTTTGTCCTGTCTCTTTGGAATTACCTTCTGATATTCTGGAAATTCTCCATCTATCAATCGCGCAATAAGAGTGATGGCTCCCTTTTGTGCAAAGAGATTCCGACCATCGATTGAAATTTTAACCCCTTCTTCCACATCTCCGTATAAAGTTAATTTTCTCAATTCTGAGACCGCTTTTTTAGGTATTATGACTCCTTTCTCAATACCAAATCCTTGTCCTAATTCCCTTTCCACATAAGAAAGGCGATGACCATCTGTGGCCACTAATCTAATATTATTAGCTTCTGCCTTCTCTAAAAAAACACCATGTAAATTATAACGACTTTCATCACTTGAAATAGAAAAGAATGTCTTATCTATCATTTCACGAAGTCCTCTTGCTTCGATTAGTGATGATTTATTTTCATCAAACTGGGGAAGTTGTGGAAATTCTTCTACAGACAATCCAATTATTTTAAATTGAGATTTTCCTGCAATTACCTGAATACGGTTTTGTTCTTTCCTTTGAATTATAATTTCTTGATCTGGAAGCTCCCTTACAATGTCGAATAAATTTTTTGCTTGAATACAGATTTTTCCTTCTTCTTGCGTCTCTACATTCACCGTGACATGAACCGCTACTTCCAGATCAGTTGCCAAAATAGAAAGCTTATTTTTCGTAATATGAAAAAGTGCATTGGAAAGAATTGGCATTGTAGTTTTTCTTTCTACAATGGATTGAGTCCAGGAAAGAGCTTGGAGGAAAGGTTCTTTTTTTATTTTAAATTCCATTTTCTATTCCTTTAATGAATATATAGATATAAATATAGTATTTAGTAATAGACGCTGTGGATCTGTGATTATCAATGTAACTTGCCAATAAGTATGAATTAAAAAAAATATTTACTTGAGGATAGAATTTTTTAATTTTTTATAAAGAAGCGCAAAAAATATCATGAACAAGTTACCCACAAGGAAACCCACGCTTTGTAAACAAATTCCTGTGGATATATTTTAATTTTATTTTTAATAGACTTCTATCCTCAATTTCTCCACAAGCTGTTGTGAATGGAAAATTAATAACCGCTTAACCTTCTCTAATTTAAGAGAGTTTTTTCGATACCGTCCATCTCTTTTTTAAAAGTTGCATCGTCGGAAATTTTCTTTTCCATTTTTTGTACCGCATGAACAACGGTAGAATGGTCCTTCCCCCCAAATTTTAATCCCAACTCAGGATAAGATGCCTTAATATGTTTTCTACAAAGATACATTGCGACCTGGCGCGGTTCCGTCAAAGTTTTCAGTCGCCTGGATGATTTTAATTCTGAAATTTTTATATTGTAATGATCCGCAACCAATTTTTGTACGGCCTCTATGCTGAGATGTTTATTGGTATCGGGGAGTAACTTTTTTAAAACTTCTTTTGCCATCTCAATTCCTATGGGAGAACTGGAGAGGGAAGCAAAAGCACTTACTCGGATAAGAGAACCTTCTAATTCGCGCACATTGGAGCGAATATTGGTGGCTAGGAACATGGCGACATCATCGGGAAGTAAAATTCCATCGTGCTCTGCTTTTTTCTTTAAAATAGCAACCCTAGTCTCAACATCTGGAGCTTGTATGTCGGCAATCAAACCCCATTCAAAACGAGAGCGAAGCCGCTCTTCTAACTGGAGAATATCCTTTGGAAAACTATCACTGGTAAGCACAATTTGCTTTCTGGATTCATACAGAAAATTGAAGGTATGGAAGAACTCCTCTTGAGTTCTTTCTTTTCCAGCAATAAATTGGACGTCATCCACTAGAAAAACATCACAGGAATCGCGATATTTTTTTCGGAACTCAAACATTTTTTCATAGCGAATAGAATTAATAAGTTCATTTGTAAATCGTTCACCCGAAATGTAGATGATTCTAAGATGAGGATTTTTTTTCAAAATAGCGTAACCTAATGCGTTGAGTAGATGGGTTTTTCCTAAACCAACACCCCCATAGATAAAAAGTGGATTGTAAGTTTTAGCAGGGGCCTCACCTACAGCCATGGCGGCTGCATGGGCAAATTGGTTCGAAGAACCCACAACAAAAGTTTCAAAAGTATACTTTGAGCTAAACAGTTCTGAATTTCTTGAATAATTTTCGTTTGGCTTTTCTGATTTTATAGGAGCTACTTCGGGAATCAAGCCCGCTTCCTCGGAACTAACTTCAAAAACTATTTCTTGTTCGGAGCCTCTAATTTTAAAAAGTTCGTACTTGATCAGGTGGAGATAATTTTCACTGATCCAATCCCGAATAAATTTATTAGGGACAGAAATTTTAAGGAGACCCGGCCTAGGAGAGCTAAAAGTAGCAGGCTTAATCCAATTATTAAAATTCAATTCGCTTATTTTTGTTTTTAGTGATTCTATTACCTTGGCGATGGCTTCGTTCACGGAGTACCTCAACCCAACAAGACAAAATCAAGAAGGACCGAATAAACATGTTATTCACAGCTGTGAACTAAATAAAATGTCCAATAATTACAGTAGGTTAGCCTAAGTTGAAGGGGGAATTTAGGAACCTTATCCACAATCTAAAAAACTAAGGAAATTAGTACGTTATATCTTTTGCTCATTCTCCAAAAACAGGAAAGACCTCTGCGCACCAACAACACTCCACACACACGAAAGTCTATTTTTGACCTACTCTCTCGGAAAATTGAGCTACGTTTTTTTATCAACCTCTTTTTTTTTTGCAAGAGATTTCTCTTAATATTGTTGCACGATATAAAAACTGTAATCTTTTCAAGGTTGACAAAGAAGCATAAAAAATGTCTTTTGCCCCGCCTGCGATTTACAAAATGTAATCGGTTATTTTTGATGGAGAATTTGTTATGAAAAGAACTTTTCAACCAAGTAATACGAAAGCCAAGCGCAAACACGGGTTTCGTGCGAGGATGGCAACTAAATCAGGTCAAAGTGTTTTAAAAAGTAGGCGAGCAAAAGGAAGAAAACGCTTGGCCATTGAAACCTATTCTAAATAGATTCACTTTTCCTTGAGTTGTAAATGCGGATGAAGCCTTTTAGCTTTCCCAAAAAAAAAAAATTAACTCTCAAAAAAGTTATGATTTAATTTTTCGACAAAGAAAGTGGAAAAAATCAGCTTCTTTTTGGTTGAGTTCTATTCGAATTGAGAAGAGTCTTTCCCGTTTGGGAATCTCAATTTCTAGAAAGATTGGTCCTGCCCACGAAAGAAATAGAATTAAAAGAATTATCCGAGAGGTTTTTAGGCGGCAACAATTTAATATGAATTTAGATTTTCTTGTCTGGGTTAAAATGGGGGCTGCAACGAAACGAAATTCCATTATTTTTGAAGAGTTAGCTCAATTATTTAAGGGTTAATAGTGATTAGACTTCTTACTTTGATTATCCAATTTTATCAAAAAGTTTTGTCCCCTTTAAAACCTAAGCTTTGCCGTTTTTATCCGACGTGTTCGGAGTATGCGATTCAAAGTTTTCAAAATAAAGGTCTCTTCAAGGGAGGCTACTTAGCATTTAAACGAATCTGCCGATGTCATCCTTTTCATCCGGGTGGTTGTGATCCTTTGACATAGGCTTTAAGGATAAGGATGTCGATACTTTATGGATAAGAGATCTCTACTTGCAGTTACTTTATCGTCTTTGGTAATTTTAGTCTATTACACTTATTTTTTTAAACTTCCCGAAGCCTCCGCCCCCCTTCCCTCGGCCACTATCAGTAGTGAGAGCAAGCCTTCTGTGGATACTACGACTTCAGGTGTTTCCAATACGTCAATATCCTTTTCTAACTCTAATAATTCTAAAGATTCTTTTTTGATAGATCCGGACTACAAAAATCAAACAACTTTATTGCAAAATGGTCTTGTAGAGGCCGACTTTGAAAGCCTGGGAGGAAAATTTAAATCCTTCATTTTGAAAAAATTTCACCAATCTCCAGAAAAAAATTCGCCTTTGGTCAATCTTTTTTCGGATAAATTAGAGAACCTGCAATTAATTTTTCGGGAATCCAACTTTTCTCTACCCACTAATATTCCCTTCCAGTTGCTGGAGTCTTCCCCTACTCAGCTTGTTTATGAATGGAAAGGCCCTGATTTTATCCTGCAAAAAACAATAGAACTTGAAAAAGAGAACTATGTTGCACACATTCGTTTTTCCCTTCAAAATTTAAGCACTCAAACCTTAAGAGGTTCTCCAACGCTCCGCTTGGATACCTTGCAAAATGAAGTACATAAAGATTCTTTTACCTTTTTAAAAGGGCCCGGAAATCTGAAATTTCCAATACAATACAAAGACAAGGTAACGGCTCGTTATAGAGATCTTACAAAATTAGGGTCCGAAAAATCTGAAAAGGGAGATTTTCAATGGGTAGGTATTGAAGAGCGATATTATCTTTGGGCTATTATTGCTCGATCGCTATCAAGCGAAAATCAAATCCGTTATGGAATTTCCTCCAATCTACTTTTTACTGAGCTTTCTTATCCTACGGAAGTGATTGTTCCGGATGCGAAGATTGAAAAAGCTTTTAGTGTTTACTTAGGGCCTAAGGATGTTGAGCTTTTAAAATCGTTGAATGTGGATCTGGAAGAAGCCGTCGATTATGGATGGTTCGGCATTGTCGCCAAACCTATTTTATGGCTACTTAAATTTTTCCATTCTTGGGTCGGAAACTGGGGCTTAGCAATTATTGTACTTACCATTTTTATTAAGCTTCTTTTACACCCCATTAATAAAAAAAGTTTAGAGTCAATGAAGGGTTTACAGAAGATCCAGCCTAAGTTGAAGGCGCTTCAGGAAAAATTTGCTAACGATAAGGAACGTCTCAATACCGAAATGATGAATCTCTTTAAAACTCATAAGGTAAATCCTATGGGGGGCTGCTTGCCGATGCTGTTACAAATGCCTATCTATATTGCCCTTTATAAAGTTCTTTACAACGCCATAGAGCTCTATCACGCACCTTTTTTTGCTTTCTATAAAGATTTATCTGCCCCGGATCCTTATTTTGTTTCTCCCATTTTGCTGGGAATCTTTATGATGCTCCAGCAAAGGCTCACGCCATCACCCTCACAAGATCCCAATCAGGCTAAACTGATGATGATTATGCCGTTGATGTTTTCCGTTTTCATGCTTTTCTTGCCAGCTGGGCTTGTTATTTATATTTTTATCAATACGTCGGTGACTGTAGCACAACAATATCTGCACCAAAAAGATATGAGTATGATGGATATTATTCAGCGTTTTCGCAAAGAATCCTAAACTTTCAGTATTGTTCTAATTCTAAATATTTGCTACGTTCGCGTCATGAGCGCGTCAATTTTATTAAAAGATACTATAGCAGCATTGGCAACTCCTATCGGAGAAGCAGGGATTGCAGTGGTTCGAGTAAGTGGTCCTCTTGCGTCAAAAATTCTCTTTACTCTTTTTAAAACAGTGCTCAAATCCGATGAATGGCAATCCCATCGGCTTTATTATGGGGAGCTTTTTGATTCTTCCAATAAAATCTTGGATTATGCCATGGCAGTATGGATGAAAGGCCCGTGTTCCTTTACAGGAGAAGATGTGGTAGAGTTCCACATTCATGGTGGCCAATATATCGCGTTGAAAACTTTGGAGGCTATTTTTACTGAAGGGGCTAGAAGTGCCAAGCCTGGTGAGTTTAGTGAGAGGGCTTTTTTAAACGGAAAAATCGACTTAACCCAGGCCGAATCGATTGCGGATATGATTTCGGCAAACTCTGAACTCTCTCTTCGTCTTGCCCAACGACAGTGGCAAGGTGCTTTTTCGAAACCCGTTGCCGTGCTTCGAGAACTTCTTTTGGAATGTCTGGTTCGTCTTGAGACAGCAGTTGATTTTCCAGAAGATGATTTGGATTTCTTGGATAGGCCTAAACTTAAAAAGATCTTTTGGGAAGCCCTTCAACAAATCACTTGTTGGATTGTGGATTATGAAAAGGGGAAAATTTTGCGCGAAGGATTAAGGGTCGTGTTATTGGGTAAACCCAATGTTGGAAAAAGCTCGCTTTTGAATCAATTGGTTCAAGAAGATGCGGCTATTGTTCATTCGCAGGCTGGAACCACTCGAGATCCAATTCATAAAAACATTGTATTAGCGGGGCTTACTATTCAATTGATAGATACTGCGGGATTGCGGAATAGTGCAGGCGAAATTGAAAAAATTGGAATTGAAAGAAGTTTGGCATGGTTTGAAAAGGCGGATCTTGTTTTAGCTATGTTTGATCTTTCTAGTCCTTTAGATAATGACGATCTGAAACTTTTGTCCTTGCTAGGTTCTAAGCCCGTTTTGTTAATTTACAATAAAAAGGATTTAAGGCCCCAATGGGATCCTCACTTATTATATGAACATTTTAACTTAAAAAGACCTGTTCAAATAAAAAGCCTTTTAATTTCCGCAAAAAATGCAGAAGGCATTAGGGAATTAGAAAAAATTATCCCGGAACTTTTTGGGCTTTCTGATTTTAAGAGAAAAGAACAATTTTTTATTAATCAAATTCGTCATTGCGAGGCCTTAAATAAAGCAAAGGTTTCCTTAGAGATGGCTTCTAGAGCGCTTGACTCGGCCGCTTCTCCAGAGTTAATCGCCAGCGATGTTTTAATGGCAATACAGTATCTAGGTGAAATTATTGGAAAAATAAATACTGAGGACATTTTAGATTCGATATTTAGTAAATTTTGTATCGGAAAATAATAATTAGTATTAATTAATTATAATTATTAATATTTAATTGTTTCACGTGAAACATAAAACATGATTATTTCAGATGAAAAATACGATGTCATAGTAGTGGGAGGAGGTCATGCTGGATGTGAGGCCGCGCTAGCAACTGCGCGTTGTGGGTTTGAAACTTTGTTGCTTAGCTCAAATATAGATAATATTGGCCAGATGAGTTGCAATCCTGCTATTGGTGGAGTTGGAAAAGGTCAATTGGTGAAAGAGATAGATGCTCTCGGTGGTGAAATGGGAAAAACAATTGATGCGACAGGGATTCAATTTCGTCGACTCAATACAAAAAAAGGTCCTGCTGTCCAGTCTAGTAGAGCTCAGGCAGATAAGCTTTTATATAAAACAAAAATAAGAAAGGTGTTAGAAGCTTGTCCTCGTTTACACATCAAGCAAGCCTTCGTGGATGAACTGTTTGTGAAGGAATCGGACGTAAAGGGTGTGATTTCTAATTTCCGTGTTTTTTATGAGTCTAAAATTGTGATTCTTGCTACAGGTACTTTTATGAATGGCCTCATACATTGTGGGGATAAAAAAATGAGTGGAGGAAGAGCTGGAGATGCTTCTTCTTTGAGTCTTTCTAAAAATTTAATAGAACTGGGGTTTGAACTCTCCAGGATGAAGACTGGAACCCCACCACGAATAGATTCCAGGAGTATACGATTTGAGGACTTAGAGCTACAGTATGGGGACAATCCTCCGAAACGTTTTTCATTTTCAAAAACAAAAATAGAGCAACCGCAAATTCCTTGTTTTATCACTTATACAAATGATCGAACACACGATATAATACGTTCCGAAATACATCGTGCGCCAATGTACAATGGAAGTATTCAAAGTGTTGGGCCTCGTTATTGTCCATCTATAGAAGACAAGGTGATGAGATTTCCAGAGAAAAATAGGCATCAGATTTTTTTAGAGCCAGAAGGTTTGAATACATTTGAAGTTTATGTAAATGGAATATCGACTAGTTTGCCTATTGATGTCCAGCTAAAGTTTTTAAAGACAATTGCTGGTTTAGAAAAAGCAGAGATGGTAAGGCCTGGCTATGCAGTTGAATATGATTATTTTCCAACTACACAGCTTTATGCCTCTCTTGAGACAAAGAAAATTAAAAATTTATTTTTGGCGGGTCAGATAAATGGAACGTCAGGTTATGAAGAGGCAGCAGCTCAAGGAATTATGGCTGGATTGAATGCTGTTCAACGATTGAGAAATGAGGCTTCTCTTATTCTAGGAAGATCACAAGCATATCTTGGTGTGATGATTGATGACTTAGTTACAAAAGAAGTTTCAGAGCCTTATAGAATGTTTACTTCTCGAGCGGAGCATCGCCTGATTTTAAGGGAAGATAATGCTGATTTAAGATTGATGGAAATTGGACGAAAAATAGGCCTAGTCAATGATGAGGATTGGGGTTGCTACTTAAAAAAAATAAATGAGCTGTCCATGCTTCAAGAATGGGTAAAAAAGACTAGGATTGTTCCTAATGAGAAAAATAATGAATATTTGAAAATGAAGGGGTATCCTGAAATTGGCCGTAACATAAGCATAGAAGAGTTTTTAAAGAGGCCAGAAATTAATTTTTTGGAGTTGATTTCGTTGGATGTTTCTATGAATAAATATCTATCATCGTTCTCCGAAGAAATCTTGAATCAGGTAGAAATTGCAATTAAATACGAGGGCTATATTTCTAGACAAGAAGATATGATACGGCGTTTTAGCGCATTAGATCATTATCCGATCCCTTTAGATCTAGACTTTAAAAGCTTTTTAGGATTATCTCGAGAAGTGGTCGAAAAGCTAGAAAAGATTAGACCTCTTTCCTTAGGACAGGCTTCCAGAATTTCAGGTGTTACCCCAGCTGCTATTTCAATTCTGATGCTTCATCTTAAAAAAAGATCCCATATAAAAACTCTCCAAAAGGACTAGGCTGATGGAATATGAAAAGTTCTCTGAGGTCTTAGTTCGGGGAATGCTTGCTCTTAGGCTTCCCGTTTTACCCCAGGAAATACTTCAAAAAATTTATAAGTTCCATTTATTTTTTTTAAAATGGAATAAAGTTATTAATCTTTCCGCACACCGGGAAGAAAAAGAATCTTTAGAAAAAAATATACTAGATTCATTAATGTTGAATCGATTTATGGGTTTTAATGTAAATGTTTTAGATTTTGGCTCAGGAGGTGGTTGTCCTGGCCTCCTGTTAAAAGTCTGTAATCCGCATTTAAATTTATCTTTAGTAGAATCAGATAGAAAAAAAGCTGCTTTTTTAACGCACGTGATTCTACATCTTGGATTAAAAAATATTCAAGTTTTAACTCTGAGAATCAATTCAGGTAATATACTGAATATAGGTTTAAATGTTCAAGCTGTTGTTTCACGTGCAACAATGGATTTTGAGGAGTTGGCAGGATTGTTTTTGAATTTATTGAAAAAAGGGCAAAGAATTACTGCCATGGTTTCTCCTCGTCTTAGCGAAAAATCACTAAGGATTTCCAAAAAATACAGCATTGAATTTATTTATGCGTATGACCTTCCATTTTCTAAGAGTCCAAGAAAAATAATTTCTATAGTTAAATTGTAGAGTTAAAAAATTTATATTTTAAATTATTGCAAAAATTATTTAGCTTATCTACTGGTAAACAATCTCTATAACCGTTTTCTGAGGTTTGTGTGACACAAATATTTTCAATATCTAATCAAAAGGGTGGAGTTGGTAAAACCACTACAGCAGTAAATTTGTCTGCATCCTTAGCTGCGGCAGAATATTCCACACTTTTAGTTGATTTGGATCCTCAAGGAAATTCTTGCAGTGGTTTAGGTATTCAAAAAAATCAATTCACTAAAAGTGTCTATCATGTGTTGATAGATCAGGCGCAGTTTAGTGACATTATATTGCCTACTGATCTTGATTTTTTATGGATTGCCCCATCTAATTCGGATTTGGTTGCAGCAGATATTGAATTGGTGAGTAAATTTTCTAGAGAGTACAAGCTTAAGACAGCTTTAAAATTAGTAAAAGAAAAATATGATTTTGTTATCATCGATTGTCCACCTTCGCTCAATCTTCTTACCGTGAATGCCTTAAGTGCTGCAGATAGTGTAATAGTTCCAGTTCAATGCGAATATTATGCATTGGAGGGTCTAAGTGATTTGTTAAAAACTATTAACTTAATTCGAGATCATTTAAATCCAAGCCTAGAAATCGAGGGTATTCTATTAACCATGTTTGATGCTCGTAATAATTTGGCTCATCAGGTGTCTCAAGAAATCCGTAAATATTTTCCAGAAAAGATATTTAAAAGTGTAGTGCCACGAAATGTAAAGCTGGGTGAAAGTCCATCACATGGGAAGCCTATTTTGCTCTATGATATTCGCTCTAAGGGGGCCTTGGCTTATTTAGATTTAGCCCAAGAAATTATTCTTCGTTATCAAAAAATAAATGTTAATAATGAAATTATTAATGAACATAGTGTGTTGGCAAGCTAGGAGGGCTTATGCTTCAGCAAAAAGCATTGGGACGCGGGTTGGCTTCTTTAATTCCGTCCTCTTTGGAATCTAGTAACATCCCGAATTCTATTTTATCTTCCCGCTCAGATTTTAACAAATATTTTGAATGTGCGGTTGACAAAATAGTTCCTAATAGGGATCAGCCTAGGAAGCTTTTTAACAAGGAGACGTTAGAGGAGTTGTCCCAATCTATTCAGGAAAAAGGGGTTTTACAACCGCTGATAGTACGTCGTTTGGAAAATGGTCAATTTGAACTGGTTGCTGGAGAAAGACGTTTTCGAGCTTCAAAATTGGTGGGTCTTAGCACAGTACCAGTTGTCGTCATAGATCGTGAAGTAAGTGAGAGTTTAGAGCTTGCTCTCATTGAGAATATACAACGGCAGGATTTAAACCCAATTGAAGAGGCGTTGGCTTTTAAACAACTTATGGACCGCTATCACTATACGCAAGAAATATGTGCAAAAAAAGTTGGAAAGGAACGATCTAGCGTTGCGAATTCGATACGATTATTAGGACTTCCAGAGGAAATTCGGGGGATGATTATAGAAAGTAAGCTTTCCATGGGGCATGCAAGATCTTTGTTGGCTATCGAGGATATTGAAGTGCAGCTTCGAATTGCCAGAAAAATTTCTGAACAAGGCATGTCAGTCAGAGAAGTGGAAGAGTGGGTTCGTAAGCTTAAAGAGGGAATAAAACTCGAAGAAGGCGTCGTTATAAAACGGAAGGATCCTCAGTTCAATTTCATTGAAACAGAGGTTGCAAAGGTCTTTGGAACAAAGGTTAAAATTAAAACACAAGGGAAGAAAGGTAAAATCATTGTCGATTATTATAATGTGGAAGACTTAGATCGGATTTTTAATCTTATATTGGGGCTGAATAAAAATATTTAATAATTTCAACAACTTATAATCTGGAGGTTTTTATGTTTGGAGATAAAGATAGAGCGCTGAGGGTTATTGATCAGTCTCCAGCAACTCTGCTTGATCGTGGGTGCCAGTTTGAAGGAAAACTCACATTTGAGGGAAGCGTGCAAATTAACGGAAAATTTCGTGGAGAAATTTTTTCGGAAGGGACTCTCATTATTGGAGATTCTGCAGAAATAGAAGGCAAAATTGAAATTGATACGGTTCTTATAAGTGGGAGTTTTGTAGGAAGTATTGTTGCAAAAAGAAAGATCGAAATACATCCCCCTGCGACTGTGCACGGAGATATTATCACTCCTGCTCTTGTTGTGCAGGAGGGCGCTGTTTATGAAGGCAATTGCAGCATGGGGAAACATGGGGCCTTTTTCATAGAAAATAACGCTTCGGTGTATGAAATTAATCCCAAATAAATTTTCCTTAGATGATTTTTAAAAATTATTTTGACTTTCGTTTTTACGACAGGTTACTCCGGCTTTCTCATGACTGAAATTAGTGTTGAATCGATTTGTGAGTGTATCCAAGAAGACCTTGAAAAGGTGGAGAAAAGCCTCCAGCTCATTTTGCAATCTCCTGTGGAGCTTGTGACTCAGGTTGCGTCCCATATTGTTAACTCAGGTGGAAAAAGATTAAGACCTATTCTCTGTTTACTCGCAGCCCGTGCCTTTGGTTTTGTTTCCGCTTCTTGTGTCCGTTTTGCCTGTGTTTGTGAATTCATTCACACGGCTACTCTGCTTCATGACGATGTGATTGACAATGCAACGTTAAGACGCGGTAAAGAATCCTCCAATTTGTTGTGGGGAAATAAAGCCAGTGTCTTGGTGGGGGATTATCTGTATTGCAAGGCCTCAGTCCTCATTGCAGAAGAAGGTGATTTTCGTGTTCTAGATATTATTGCGAAAACTACTGAGACCACGACCGAAGGAGAAGTTTTAGAAATAATAAAATCCAATGATCTTGATTTAAAAGAAGAGGATTATTTAGAAGTGGTTCGCTGCAAAACGGCTTGTCTCATTGCTGCCTCTTGCGAAATTGGAGCTCACTTGGGGGGCGGCTCTCGAGAGGATCAGGAACGACTTCGTTTGTATGGTTTAAATATTGGTTATGCCTTTCAGCTCGCAGATGACGCCTTGGATTATATTTCTTCTAATGACGATTTGGGGAAATTGGTGGGTACCGATTTAAAAGAAGGAAAGGTTACTTTACCCCTGATTCATACTCTAAGACATTGCTCCAAAGAGGAAAAAAAAGTCATTGTGGACTGTTTAGAAACTCATTCAGATCAGGCTCTTGCTCAAGTTTTAAAAATAATTGATAAATATCAAGGGATTGAATACACCCGTCAGCAAGCCCAACTTTTTATCGAACGCGCTTTAGAGCAAATCAGCCCTCTTGAAAATCATAGCGCCAAGAGATCCCTTCAAAATTTAGCGCAATATATTATTGATCGACGAAATTAGAATATCCTGTCAGCGCGCATGACAGGGAGCCTGGAGTTCGCATGATAGGGCCCCACCTGTACGCATGATAGGGACCCGGTGGTTCGCAAGGATAGGGACCCACTTTTTCCTCTAAAAAATAGCGACGGATCTTC
>JADFYH010000039.1 GCA_015233135.1 Deltaproteobacteria bacterium | reverse complement strand
GTGCTACAATGGATGGTACAACGGGCTGCAATATCGCGAGATGGAGCAAATCCTTAAAACCATTCTAAGTTCGGATTGGAGTCTGCAACTCGACTCCATGAAGCTGGAATCGCTAGTAATCGCGGATCAGCACGCCGCGGTGAATACGTTCCCGGGCCTTGTACACACCGCCCGTCACACCACGAAAGTGGGTTATACCAGAAGCCGGTACACTAACCCCGCTCTTCAGAATGTTTCAAAATCAAGGCAACGCCGAGATTGGAACATTATGATGAGCGGGGAGGTAGCCGTTCAAGGTATGGCTCATGATTGGGGTGAAGTCGTAACAAGGTAGCCGTATCGGAAGGTGCGGCTGGATCACCTCCTTTCTAAAGAGTATTTCGAAAGTAGACGTTCTATTTAGTTTTAGATCTAAAGAATAAATTGGGTAATTTTAGGTTTTTGGCTTGGTTTTACATGTCCCGCTTTTTCTAGTTGCGGGCGTGTAGCTCAGTTGGTTAGAGCGTACCCCTGATAAGGGTAAGGTCCCTGGTTCGATTCCAGGCACGCCCATAAAATTCGCTTGGCGAATTTTCATTATTCGTGGTCGTAATTCGTTCTTCGGGTTAAACGAAAAACGTGAACGAAAAACGAATTACGAAATCGCAAAGCGATTTTCAGGGGGAAGTAGCTCAGCTGGGAGAGCACCTGGTTTGCAACCAGGGGGTCGCCGGTTCGATCCCGGTCTTCTCCATAAAAAAAGTTTCCCCATCGATACGATGGGGAGTGGTCAGAGGGGAGTTAAGATCTCCCCTCTGACTTTGGCGAGCTTGGCTTTGCTAGGCGAGCGAATAGCTCTTTGAAAACTGCATAATTTAGGTATCTGCAAAAAATACAATTTCCTTAGAATTCTCTTAAGTAAAAGCCTTTCTGTTTGGTTTTCCAAACATATAAGTTTGGTTAAGTTTTTAAGGGTATAGGGTGGATGCCTTGGCGAAAGACGGCGATGAAGGACGTTGTTGACTGCGATAAGCCTCGGGGAGTTGTCAAACAAACTGTGATCCGGGGATTTCCGAATGGGGCAACCCAATTCCGTGAAAACGGGATTATCCCGCAAGGGAAGCAAACGGAGGGAATTGAAACATCTTAGTACCTCCAGGAAAAGAAAGAAATTCGATTCCGAAAGTAGTGGCGAGCGAAATCGGAACAGTCTAAACCTCATTGTTTTCGGACAATGTGGGGTTGCGGGGCCGCAATGTGGGATCTCAGAGGATAATTGAACGGTATGGAAAGGCCGGCCATAGAAGGTGATAGCCCTGTAAATGAAATCCAAAGAGACTCTAGCGGTACCCCAAGTACCACGGGGCACGTGAAACCCTGTGGGAATCCGGGAGGACCATCTTCCAAGACTAAATACGTGCTTTCGACCGATAGTGAACTAGTACCGTGAGGGAAAGGTGAAAAGAACCCAGGAATGGGAGTGAAATAGAATCTGAAACCCTATATCTACAAGCAATGGAAGCGCTATATTCTTCGGAATACGTGCGACCGTGTGCCTTTTGCATAATGAGCCAGCGAGTTACTGTATGCAGCAAGGTTAAGCCGTTCGAGGTGAAGCCGAAGCGAAAGCGAGTCTGAAATGGGCGTTTAGTTGCATATAGTAGACCCGAAACCTAGTGATCTACCCTTGGTCAGGATGAAGTGTCGGTAACACGACATGGAGGTCCGAACTCGTACCTGTTGAAAAAGGTTGGGATGAACTGAGGGTAGGGGTGAAAGGCTAATCAAACTGGGAGATAGCTGGTTCTCCCCGAAATATATTGAGGTATAGCCTCATGAGTTGAGTAACGGAGGTAGAGCACTTGATGGGCTAGGGGAGTGAAAACTTTACCAAACCCAACAAAACTCCGAATTCCGTTATCTCTATCATGGGAGTCAGACAGTGGGGGATAAACTTCATTGTCAAGAGGGGAATAGCCCAGACCGCCAGCTAAGGTCCCCAAATCGATGCTAAGTGGGAAAGGTTGTGGAAGCGCCCAGACAGCCAGGAGGTTGGCTTAGAAGCAGCCATCCTTTAAAGAAAGCGTAACAGCTCACTGGTCGAGTGAATCTGCGCCGAAAATGTATCGGGGCTCAAGCATCGTACCGAAGCTGCGGATGTATTAATTCTTCGGAATTCTATACGTGGTAGGGGAGTATTCCAGTCGCCTGTGAAGGTACACCGTAAGGAGTGCTGGAGGTTCTGGAAGAGCTTCTGCTGGCATAAGTAACTAAAATGCTGACGAGAAATCAGCACGCCGTAAACCTAAGGTTTCCTGGGGAAGGTTAATCCGCCCAGGGTTAGTCGGTTCCTAAGTCGAGGCCCAAAGGCGTAGACGATGGACAACAGGTTAATATTCCTGTACTGCGCTAAACGCGTTTGATGCTAAGGAGTGACGGAGAAGGGTAGGTCAGACACCTATTGGAATAGGTGTTTTAAACTTGTAGGATGTCTAGGCAGGTAAATCCACTTAGATATATCTGAGAAGTGATGACAATAGGGAGTTTACTCCCTAGAGTGACTCATCCCAAGCTTCCGAGAAAAACTTCGTAGTTAGTGTTTAGTGTAGCCGTACCGCAAACGGACACACGTAGGTGGGGAGAGGATCCCAAGGCGCTTGAGAGAACTCTGGCTAAGGAACTCTGCAAAATCACACCGTAACTTCGGGAGAAGGTGTGCCTTGCTAGGTAAGAGGGGTTTACCCCTTCAAGCCCGGTGAGGTCGCAGTGAAATGGGGGCAGCGACTGTTTAACAAAAACACAGGACTCTGCAAAGTCATGAAGACGACGTATAGGGTCTGACGCCTGCCCGGTGCCGGAAGGTTAAGAGGAGATGTCATCCGCAAGGAGAAGCATTGAATTGAAGCCCCGGTAAACGGCGGCCGTAACTATAACGGTCCTAAGGTTAACAAAAATCGCTAGCCTTAGTAAAACTGAACTATATGCGGGAAACTCCTCATACAGCCGATCAATACTCACCTCGTTTTTGAACGAGGTAGTAAAAATTTGACGGACAAGGGGACAATCCGCAGGGAAGGCCCGTAATGCAACGGGAACCCTCAGAGACTTTACGTTCGGGATTTGCCAATGAAACTACATGCGGAATGGATTACAGGTTTTGTGGATGGTGAAGGTTGTTTTCACGTGGGAATTAATCCTCATGATGAAATGACTATCGGCTATCAAGTATTGCCGGAGTTCACCGTCGTGCAACACAAACGTGATGTGCAATTGCTTCATGCGCTCAAGAGTTATTTTGGTTGTGGTGTGGTTCGAAGTAACCATGGAGACCGAATGGCTTATCGAGTGAGAGGTATCCAACATTTGTTGGAGTACATCATTCCATTTTTCATGAAGTACCCGCTTAAATCCAAGAAGAGGTCCGATTTTGAAAAATTTCGTGACATCTTGATGAAGATGGAGGTGGGCGATCATTTGACTGTAAGGGGTATTGAAGAAATACGACGAATTTCAGCTCAAATGAATCGAGGTCAATTAAGATAAAGTCCGGCTTTATTGGAAACAATGAAGATTGTCCGAGCGAAATTCCTTGTCGGGTAAGTTCCGACCTGCACGAATGGCGTAACGACTGCCCCGCTGTCTTGGCCGGCGACTCAGTGAAATTGTATTGGCGGCGCAGATGCCGTCTACCCGCGGAAAGACGGAAAGACCCTGTGCACCTTTACTATAACTTGACAGTGAACTTCGGGCCGGTCTGTGTAGGATAGGTGGGAGACTTTGAAGCCGGTGCGCTAGCATCGGTGGAGTCAACCTTGAAATACCACCCTGATTGTTCTGGAGTTCTAACTCCGACGAGTGAATCCTCGTCGAGGACACTGTCTGGTGGGTAGTTTGACTGGGGCGGTCGCCTCCCAAAATGTAACGGAGGCGCGCGAAGGTTCCCTCAGGCTGATTGGAAACCAGCCGTTGAGTGCAAAAGCATAAGGGAGCTTAACTGCGAGACAAACAAGTCGAGCAGATGCGAAAGCAGGCTTTAGTGATCCGGTGGTTCTGTATGGAAGGGCCATCGCTCATCGGACAAAAGGTACGCCGGGGATAACAGGCTGATGATTTCCAAGAGTTCACATCGACGAAATCGTTTGGCACCTCGATGTCGGCTCATCGCATCCTGGGGCTGGAGTAGGTCCCAAGGGTTTGGCTGTTCGCCAATTAAAGCGGTACGCGAGCTGGGTTCAGAACGTCGTGAGACAGTTCGGTCCCTATCTTCCGTGGGCGCAGGAAATTTGAGGGGATCTAACCTTAGTACGAGAGGACCGGGTTGGACGGACCTCTAGTGTTCCGGTTGTCCCGCCAGGGGCAAAAGCCGGGTAGCTACGTTCGGATCCGATAAGCGCTGAAAGCATATAAGTGCGAAACGGACCCCAAGATAAGATTTCCCAACCCCTCAGGGGTAAGAAGGCCACTTGTAGACTACGAGGTTGATAGGCCAGGTGTGTAAGGCCCGTAAGGGTTTTAGCTGACTGGTACTAATTGGTCGTTCGACTTAACCATTTTTTTATTTAAGAGTTTATAAGGGAGTTGTTTGTAGATACCGATTGTGCAGTTTTCAAAAGACAGTTGTCCGTTATCAGTGAATAGTTTTCAGTACAATTAACTACTGTTAACTAGTAACTGCTAGCTAGTAACTGTTTCAAAGTTTCCGGTGGTTATAGCAAAGGAGTCACACCCGATCCCATCCCGAACTCGGTAGTTAAGACCTTTAGCGCCAATGGCACTGCTAGGGCAACTTAGTGGGAGAGTAGGACGCTGCCGGATTTATTTTAAAACCCTGTTTCGCATTGCGAAACAGGGTTTTTTTATTGTGCGTCCAGTACAGGGCGCAGCCACTTGAGAGTGTAAGTCTCTCGCAGACCCTGTCAGGGGAACTGCTAGCTGACGGCAGGGGTGTCCTCTTGCGAGGAGGAATCTGAAGGAAGCCGCTATGGCAAAAGGCTGGTTCATAGCAGAGGATCTCAATCCGAAGTTAAGGGGCCGGGGGAATTACTTCCAGCTGGGCAAGATAGATAAAGGTGACGATCGAGGATCTAGACGGATGGATCCGGAGGAAACTCCGTTTTCTAAGATAGAGACTTTTTGTATGACTTTTGGGGGAAGCAGAATTTCGCCGCTGGACCTTACTTCTCCCATGATGGTGGTGGCGGGGCTTTTTTGCTATTCCATGGATCCAGCATCAAATCATGTTTTTTAGCACCGATAGTCCCTGTCTCGATAGGGATAACGGCCTTGAGGAGCAGCGTAAATAGGAAAAAACCCGTGGCCCATATGCCTAGACACACCTGAATTTCCACTCGGGAAGGTGAATATTCAATAATGTCTCCTATCGGCGTGGGAATAAATCCGGTGACAATCATCCCCATTCCTTTTTCTATCCATATCCCTACAATGGCCAGTCCAGCGCCGATATTTAAAAGAAGAGTTTTCTTGTTAAACTTACGGCTCGAATAAATGACCGTGGCCACAACATTGAACAGGATGGCCGTCCAGATGAAAGGGGTTAAGGTATAGTGCCCTTCCAAACCAAAGAAAAGATACTCTGCTGAGAGCGTGTGCGCCCCTGTATAGAATTCCTTGAAAACTTCACAAATTAGAAACAATAAGTTCAGGTTTAAGGTGACGGCAACAATGCGATTCAAGATCTTATAAGCTTCTTTAGGGACCTTAAAAGTCGAAAATTTCTCAATCAGTTGCAAGGAGAGAAAAATAAAACTGGGACCCACAGCAAACGCTGAGACCAAAAATCGGGGGGCCACAATGGCCGAGTTCCAAAAAGGTTTGCCTCCTAGACCACAGTATAAGAAGGCAGTCACCGTATGAATGCTGACCGCCCAGAAGACTGAAATGTAAACGAACGGTTTATAGTAAAGAGGCGTTAGAGGTTCATCTTTGTATTTTTTGTAGAGCATGTAACCAGGAATATGCAAATTCAAGAGCAGGTAACCGTTGAGCACAATGACATCCCAAGTCAGCATGGAGATAGGCCAGTTCATGCGACCGATCAAGGGCATGAGATGCCACATGCGGTCGGGTCGACCGATATCCACCGTTACAAAAAGCAGACACATGACAATAGCAGAAAGTGCAAACATTTCACCAATGATTACAACTTCTTTCATGGCCTTGATTTTGTAGATATAGGCCGGAATGACAAGCATTACGGCGGCAGCCGCCAAACCAACAATGTAGGTGAAGTTGGCAATATAGGCCCCCCACGAAACCTGATCGGTGAGACTAGTGGCGATGAGCCCTGTTCGGAGTTGTTCGCTGTATCCTTCTACTCCCAGTAGAATGAATAGGGAAAGAATTCCCAACCAGGCATAGTAAATTTTGGGGCCCTTAATAACCTGGCTGATCATGTCTATCCAGAATTGGAGGTAAGTGTTCATGTTTTATGCTCGCTTCTAGTCAAAAAAATAATAAAAGTGCGGATGCGTGTTCAACTCTTCTTTAAGTACATAAACACGTTTATTCTGAATAACGGCCCTCACCTCACTGTTTGGATCAAGGATATTTCCAAACTTTCTTGATCCTGTTGGGCAGGCCTCCAGACAGGCCGGATACTTTCCGATACGGGTGCGATGCAGACAAAAATGGCATTTTTCCATGACCCCCCTTGGGCGAAGACGGTTGGAGAGATATCCCTGATCGGGATTGATCTCTTCGGAAGGGATTGTGGGGGTGCCAAAATTAAATCTTCTTGCTTCGTAAGGGCAGGCGGCTTCGCAATAACGACAGCCAATGCACCAGTTATAATCAATGACGACAATTCCATCCTTTTCCTTCCACGTGGCTTCCACGGGGCAAACCTTTACACAGGGGGCATCGTGGCATTGATGACAAGCGATGGGCATGTAAAATTTATCTTTTTGAGGAACCGTGTCGTGATCGTAGTATTGAGTTCCCTTATCAACATCCATGGAACCCTTGGTCATTTCTAGTACCTTAATATACTGAATTTGTGGATCTCGGGATTGGTTGTTTTCTTTCACACAGGCGTACACACACTTGCGACAACCAATACATTTGGAGAGATTCAGGCAATAGGCAAACTCAACTCCATCCATGGGAGGAGGGTCGCTGATTTTCACCTCCACACCACGTTTCTCACGGGTTTCTTTTTCAATGCGGGCAAAAATTCGTTCTTTGTCGGCGGGGCTAAGCTCCTTGTAGTGCTTTTGAAAAAACTCATCAAACGAAAGGGCTTCAGCGGCTTTTGGCTTGGCTACAGTGGCTAGCCCGAGAGTCAGAGCAAGCCCTTTGACGAAAGAGCGCCGTGACAAGGGGTTTCGTAGTTTTTTCTCAGCAAGACGTTTTATCCGCTCTAAAAAATTATTTTTCATTTGAGTATAACCTTCTGAAAAACACATAAACTTTTCCAAAAATCAACTGGAGTGGTGACAAATCTTTAGCTCGAGGATCATTCGGGGGAGGCAAGGGCTTCAAAGGCTTGAAGGCAGGCTTGTGCGGATCGTGACATTCCGGACAGGAATAAATTTGTTGTGTAAGATTCCAGCCACCGATTCTTTTTCCATGAATATTTTTCTTCCAATCGTTGAACTCGGGTCCGTGGCAACCTCCGCAAAGAAGATAGGCCTGATTGAAAGCAATTTCTTTACCATCGCGTAGGTGAAGCCTGATATAACGACCTTCTGTATGGCAATTGTGACACCAACCCCCATTTAGTTCTTGACCATGATCCAGTATTTTATCGAGATGTTCCTTCGTGAGCTCCCTCTGCGTTGTATTGAAATCCGCAGGACCTGAGTGGCATTCGGTGCAGGGGAACATCTCCATCTTGGGAATCCGTTTGATGACGCGGAGCTCCAGATCATCCACTTTTGGGCTTGTTTCGGGCAAGGTTTGGCTTGTCTCGGGAACAGCGGATTCCTCAGCTACCACCGGTGTCGATATCAGGGCCATTTGCAGACAGAAGCAAAGTACCAAAAAAGCAGAGAGCACTTTCGGATACATGAGACTCGTTGTAGCAGGATGGAAACGCGCGTTCTTTTTCAATTTTGCCCCCGTTTGAAACCGTAGATAAATTTTCTAAATTCGGAAACTGCCGAACTTTTGAAGCGAGCCACACTAAATGTATATTTCGAAAGATCATATGATGGGGATCATATGATGATGATCGTATGAGGGGTAGACGCGTACATCATTAAAATTCTGGAAGCAAGACTTTGATTCCATAAATTTTAAACCTTAACTCTTAACCAACGAGAGGAAATCTTATGAAGATGCATCCATTTATTTTGATTTTATTTTTGGTCCTGACGGCATTGGGAACAGGTGTGGGGGTACACACGGGAAATCTCGTTTTCGGAGTAGCTGGTTTTGCGGCGGGTCTGGGGTGTCTATTTATTTGTCGTGTGGCCAACCAGTGGCAAAGAGGTGTGGTCCTTCGGTTCGGTAGGTTTAGTGGGCTTAAAGGGCCCGGTTTTTTTATGATCATTCCTTTTGTCGACACGATTCCTTACTGCATTGATTTAAGGACGGTAGCTACTCCCTTTACGGCAGAACAGACACTCACCAAAGACAGTGTTCCGGTGGATGTGGATGCGGTCTTGTTCTGGCGCGTGGTAGACCCCATGAAAGCTGCACTAGAAGTTGAGAATTATCAGAAAGCGGTTTCGTGGGCTTCGCAAACGGCGTTGCGAGATGTTATCGGTGAAACGGTTTTGGCAGACATGTTGATCGGTCGCAAACAGATCGATTCAAAACTCTGCAAAAATATTGATGCAAGCTCTGAGGCTTGGGGGATCAAAATCCTTTCTGTAGAACTTAGGGATGTCAAAATACCACTTGGTTTGCAGGATGCGATGTCCATGCAGGCTCAGGCTGAGCGGGAGAGACAGGCCCGGCTAATCTTGGGAGAATCTGAAGTTCAAGTTTCAGAAAAATTCTCAAAGGCTTCCGAACTTTACACCAACAATCCGACAGCCCTTCACCTGAGGGCAATGAATATCCTCTTGGAAGGAATGAGGGCCAATTCCTCCATCATTATTGTCCCTTCTTCAGCGGTTGAAACAATGGGTCTCGGCGCTATGACTGGCATTGCGTCGCTAGCCAAACAGCCTGCCAAGACTGTTTAAAAGAGGTTTTTTATAATTTGGTTTTTCTGCTGCCTCCCCCTCAATGGGGGAGGTTTTTTTGTGCCCACGATCCTCCAACTATTTTCCTCCTGTCTTATCTCATTAGCTCTTTGTGGGGGATCGCTACTTGTGGCTGATAGGCCCTTAGGTACATTTCTATGGTCTGCTTCAAATGATTTTGTAATTCCTTTTTGGAAGGACTTGGTTTTAAACCGAGTAGGGCACGCATGTGAAGTTCCCCTTTGAACATTGAAAAAAAGTGATCGCAGGCGGTCCATGTACAGTTAAAAAACAAACATTTTTTATTTTTTTGATATAGCAGAAATTCTACAAAGGATTTTTTAAGCCTCTGGGGCCCTGTCTCAAAAAAGAGTGCAGCCATTTTTGGATGACGACTGGCTTCGGACATTACGACACGGTGGATATTTAAAGATTCGGGGTTAAAGATAAGATTTAAGAAGTTTTGTCCAATAAGGGTCAAAGATTTTTTCAAGGGCAAATCATATAATTTTTTAAAATCATCCAGACCGGAATATTCATTTAGTTTTCTAGCGATCACTTCCTGAAAAAGTTTTTCCTTGCATTCGTAGTGCCCATAAACCGTCAGTTTGGAGACCCCCGCATTAGCTGCGATTTCATCCATGCTGGCCTTGTGAAAACCATGTTTCAGAAAAAAAGACTTAGCAGCCTTAAAAATTGCTTCTCTTTTCTCGAGGTCCTTGGGTCTTCCCAGGCTTGTTTTATTCGAAGGGGGCATGGTTTTTGTGCCTACTGAAAATAGTATGAAATATCTACAACTTTAATTGTTTGGTAACAGTAGCCAAAGCCTCTCTTGACACCTTTGAAGGCCCATAATACGAGAAAGACTGGAGATTTTTTCTATCTCACCCCGACCCTCTCCTTACAGAGGAGAAGGGATGATTAGGTTTAGGTGTCGCATGAAACTTACTGGTGCACAAATTGTGATTCAGGCCTTCAAAGATCTGGGAGTCGAAGTGGTTTTTGGCTATCCCGGCGGAGCCATTCTTTATGTCTATGATGAAATTTATAAGAATCCGGATTTAAAACATATCCTGGTCCGACATGAACAAGGCGCTATACACATGGCAGATGGGTATGCGCGGGTGACAGGCAAGCCGGGAGTTTGCATTGTGACCTCGGGCCCTGGGGCAACGAATGCGGTTACGGGTTTGGCGACGGCTTATATGGATTCCATTCCCTTGGTGGTGGTGACTGGGCAGGTGGCGTTGCCCATGATTGGCAACGATGCCTTCCAGGAGGCCGATGTGGTGGGGATTACCCGTTCCTGTACCAAGCACAATTATTTAGTGAAAGACATCAATCAGCTGCAAAAAGTTCTCAAAGAGGCCTTTGTGGTGGCGACTACTGGGCGTCCGGGGCCTGTCGTGGTGGATATCCCCAAAGATATTCAACAGCACAGTGCAGAATATTTACCGATGGAGAGCGTGCAAGTACGCTCTCCAAAAAGGGTGACTCGTCCGGATCACAAACAAATTCAAAAGGCCCTTGATTTATTGCTGACGGCAAAGTCGCCGCTGCTCTATGTGGGCGGAGGGGCGGTAATTGCGGATGCGGATCCTGAAATTAAAGAACTGGCAAATCTTTTACACTTGCCTGTTTCTATGACTTTGATGGGCCTGGGAGCTTTTCCAGGGACCGATGCCCTTTCATTGGGAATGCTGGGCATGCATGGAACCTATTTTGCGAATATGGCTATTCACCACTGTGATGTGCTGTTTGCCATTGGTTCCCGTTTTGACGATCGTGTGACGGGAAAACTTTCTGAATTCTCCGTGAACTCAAAAAAAATTCACATCGATGTCGATCCGGCCAATATCGGAAAAAATGTAAAAATCGAGGCGCCGATTCTTGGAGATGTGAAAACGGTATTGCAGGAGATGTTGAAACTGCTTCGCAATCTTCCCTCTGAAAAAATCGAGAAATTTAAAAAGCAGATTGAAACCTGGTGGAAACGAATTCAGGCCTGGAAGGCCAAGGCGCCCATCACTTATACTCAATCGATGAGCGAAAAAACCAAACCCCAATATGTGTTGGATCAACTTTACACGCTCACCCAGGGGGATGCCATTGTGACCACCGATGTGGGTCAGCATCAGATGTGGACCGCGCAATTCTATCAATTGGCAAAGCCAAAACGCTGGTGTACTTCGGGGGGATTGGGAACCATGGGCTATGGTTTCCCCGCGGCAATCGGGGCCCAGCTGGCCCATCCAGAGGCCACCGTAATCTGCGTGTCTGGTGATGGAAGCATTCAGATGAATATCCAGGAATTAGGAACCGCGGTGGAGTGGAAATTGCCGGTGATTGTTGCCATCCTCAACAATGGTTATTTGGGCATGGTACGGCAGTGGCAGGAATTGTTTTATGACAATCGTCTCTCTCAAGTCACCTTTGGCTGCATGCCCGATTTTGTAAAACTGGCGGAAAGCTATGGGGCACAAGGGTTTTGCGTGACTGAGGCGTCTCAAGTGATTCCCGTCATCCAAAAAGCCCTGGCCACTCGCGATAGACCGACGATTATCGATTTCAAAGTGGCGCTTGAAGAAAACGTTTACCCAATGGTGCCCGCGGGCAAAGGGGTAGGGGATATTGTATTGGCT
This sequence comes from Deltaproteobacteria bacterium, assembly GCA_015233135.1. Classification (NCBI taxonomy): domain Bacteria; kingdom Pseudomonadati; phylum Myxococcota; class Myxococcia; species Deltaproteobacteria bacterium. Next base: position 9,030 of record JADFYH010000039.1, on the reverse strand, counting down.
TAAATATGGTGATGCAGTCCAGTAGAGTATTAAATGCTCATGAAGAATTCCCCTCGCCCCATCGGGGGAGAGGGTAGGGTGAGGGGGTAATTGGATTTAATTTGGGTTTTTAGACTACTTTCTATTTTTGTAAGGGAACTAATAAAGCGAGAATAAAAAAAAGAATACAAATTGCATCCAATATCACCCTCACCCTGTCCCTCTCCCCTCGAGGGAGAGGGGAATTTTAAGACGGCAAATGATTACCCAGCTTGCATTTTTATGAGAGCTCATTATGATTTATCAAAAATGAAATCTAAAAAAAACCTTATGCAAAAGTCTTGAAAAAGAAAGTAAAAGACAAAATTCTCTCGAGTGCAGATAAAGAGAATATGTCCGATCATTATGATTTTTCGAAAATGAAATTTTTGGGTCGTGGTTTATATTATCAAGGTGATAAAAAATAAAATGAATGTTTGGTAAAAATAAATTCTATGCATCCACACACACTCTCAGTCCTAGTAGAAAATGAATTCGGTGTTCTGGCCCGCGTAGCCGGCATGTTTGCCGCCCGCGGTTATAATATCGATTCTCTTTCTGTTGCTCCCACCCATGATCCCAAATATTCTCACATGACGATTGTCACCAGTGGGTCTGAAGAGATCATTGAGCAAATAAAAAAACAGCTTTATCGCCTGATGGATACCATCCAGGTAAAAGATCTGACGGGTTCCAAGTTTCTCCAGCGAGAAACCCTTTTGGTGAAAGTGAATGCCTATACGGTAGGGGAAGAAACGATTAACGAAAAAGATTTGGGAGTGGTGATTCAGGATTTTCAGGCGAAATGTCTGGATGAGTCTCCTCGCTCTAAAACCTTCGAGTTGACGGCAAGCCCCGAACAGCTGGCTCAATTTTTAGAAAAATTAAATCCCTTTGGCGTCATTGAAGTGGTTCGTACCGGGATTATTGCGATGCAAAAGGGAGATGTGTAATCATGGCTAAAGAAGCTTATCCTTTTATCTTGGGGGCCCTGGCCCTTTGTCTGCTGGCTTTTTTAATCCATCCTTTTCTCACGATTCCCTTTGTTTTATTTTTATTTTTTGTTCTTTATTTTTTTCGGGATCCTTCCCGTGTGATTCCTCAGGAGGCAGGAATTCTCGTTTCTCCTGCAGATGGCGTGGTGGTTCAAGTGGAAGAATTGCCGAGCAATCCTTATTTGCCGGTTCCAGTGAAGAAAATCGCCATTTTCATGTCGCCTTTTAATGTGCACGTCAATCGTTCTCCTGCAGAAGGAACTGTCGAAGAAGTGCGTTACAAGTCCGGTAAATTTCTGATGGCCATGAAAGAAGAAGCCTCCATCGACAATGAGCAAAACGCGGTGATTCTAAGGTTGAAGGAGGGAAGCGCTATCGCGTTTGTGCAGATTGCAGGTTTTCTGGCACGTCGAATTGTCTGTTATTTGAAAAAAGGGGATAGCATTGGTCGGGGTGAAAAAATGGGGCTGATTCGCTTTGGCTCACGTGTGGATGTTTATTTGCCCTTGAATTTTGAGTTGAAAGTGAGCAAAGGAGATGTGGTGGTTGCGGGAGAAACCGTGTTAGCTAGGATGTGATCATTATGGAAACTCAATTACCCCAAGAAGAATTAAAACCCAGGCGTTCTGGTATTAAACGGGGCGTGTATATACTGCCTTCCCTGTTTACCACTGCCTCCTTATTTTGCGGTTTTTTTTCTATTGTTAAATCGATTAACGGCGATTTTGTCATGGCGGCATGGATGATTTTATTAGCGGGTGTGTTTGATGGTTTGGATGGTCGTGTGGCTCGTCTTACAAAAACTCAGACGGATTTCGGAATTGAATACGACTCTCTGGTTGATCTGGCCAGCTTTGGTTTGGCGCCTGCAATCATGGCTTTCATTTGGGGTTTAAAAGATTTTAATCGTTTTGGATGGGGTGTCGCTTTTATTTTTTTTGCTTGCGGGGCCTTGCGTTTGGCACGTTTTAATGTCCAGTCTTCCAGCGTAGAAAAACGTTATTTCCAAGGTTTGCCCATTCCAGCGGCCGCTTACATTGTTTCGAGTTTAATTATTTTTCAAGAACGCTTTGCCTTTTCTCATCTCCTTTTCAAATACATTCTTTTGCCCTTGATGTTCTGTGTTGCTTTGCTCATGGTTTCAAATGTACGCTACCGCAGCTTTAAGCATATCGATTTTTCAAAGCCCCATTCCTTTATCTTTTTGGTGCTGGCCGCACTGGTATTGGGTGTTATCGCCAGCATGCCCCAGGAAACCTTGTTTTGCGCCTCTTTCCTCTTCATGATTTCAGGCCCTATTGAAGAACTGGTTCATATAGTGCGTCGTAAGAATTTCCTGGAACGCAGGCTAGCCCTGCGCGGGCTAAAACACTCCAACTCGGCTAATGCCAAGGTGGTTTCAATTTCCTCTCGCGAAGAAAAAGAAGCCAATCATCAGATATAATTTATGTCTAAAGAAATTGTAAAAATTTTTGATACGACTTTACGCGATGGGGAGCAATCTCCGGGTTGCAGCATGGACATCGGTGAAAAGCTGCGCATGGCCAAACAGCTGGCAAAATTAGGAGTGAATATTATTGAAGCTGGTTTTCCCATTGCGTCAGAAGGCGATTTTCAGGCGGTGAAAAAAATCGCCCAAGAAGTAAAAGGGGCCACGATTGCCGGCTTAGCCCGGGCGAGTACGAAGGATATTGATAAGGCTTGGGAGGCTTTAAAACACGCGGAATCCGGGCGCATCCATACTTTTATTGCTACGTCGGATATCCACTTAAAATATAAGTTAAAGAAGAGCCGCGAGCAGGTGCTGGAAGATACTTATAATGCCGTAAAGCATGCCGCCCAGTATACAGCGGATGTTGAATTTTCGGCCGAAGACGCGACACGTAGTGATCCAGAATATTTGGCTGAAGTATTTTCTGCGGCCGTAGAAGCGGGAGCCACCACTTTAAATGTTCCGGATACCGTGGGATATACAGTCCCCGAAGAATTTTTAAAACTCATTTATTACTTAAAAACGAATGTAAAAGAGGCCCATAAAATCACCTTTAGTGTGCATTGCCACAACGACTTGGGTCTGGCAGTGGCAAACAGCATGGCTGCGGTATTAGCGGGTGCCAGACAAGTAGAGTGCACCGTGAATGGAATTGGTGAACGAGCTGGAAATGCTTCGATGGAAGAAGTGGCTATGATCTTGAAGGTGCGTCAGAGCTTATTCAATTGCGACACACAAATTGATAGCCCCCAGATTTATCATACCAGTAAACTGTTGACGCTGATTACAGGCGTTTCTGTTCAACCCAACAAGGCCATTGTAGGCGCAAATGCCTTTGCCCACGAGGCGGGGATTCATCAAGATGGGATCTTAAAAAATCAAATGACCTATGAAATTATGACCCCCGAATCGGTGGGCTGGAGGGCGCATAAGTTGGTATTGGGAAAGCATTCCGGTCGCCATGCCTTCCGTTCTCGACTGATGGAATTGGGTTATGAAATGTCTGAGGAAGAATCTGAAAAGGCCTTTGTCTCATTCAAGAAACTGGCGGATCTGAAAAAAGAAGTCTTTGATGACGACCTGGAAGCCTTGGTGAGTGATGAATTGGCGAAAGGGCCCGATGTCTACGAACTGCTGCAAATGAAGGTACACAGCGGCACTAAAAGCAAACCCAAAGCCAAGGTATCTTTAAAAGTGAAAGGTAAAAAGAAGAGTGGTGAAGCGACGGGCGCAGGGCCGGTGGATGCCACCTTTAAGGCCATCCGAAAATTGGCTGGATTTAAGGGCGAGCTGTTGAGATACAATGTGGCGGCCATCACAGGGGGCACCGATGCCCAAGGGGAGGTGTCTGTTACTTTAAAAGAACAAATCAAAGAAGTGCGGGGAGTAGGGACCCATGCTGACATTTTACAGGCATCCGCAAAGGCTTATGTGAATGCCTTGAATCGATTGCTCAACTTCAAGGAGAAAAGGCGGAGTTTGTAATTTTTTTTCAGGAATAAATCCCTCTTTCCAAAATATATTTCGCAACCGGTGCATAAAGCAGGTCAGAGCTGAAAACACCTCGAACAATTTTTTCTCTGATTTCTGTAGAAGAAACCTCGGGTAGCTCCGAGGCTTCATGTCCTGCCCGCGAGATAGGATAGAGGCTTACTGCCTTTTCAATCTCGTCAAAATTTTTCCATCTATTTTTTTCTTGAAGCAAGTCGGATCCCATCACCCAGTAAAATTCTTCATTGGGGAAATTCTGTTTAAGATATCGAACCAAATGGACGGTGTAACCCTCGGTATTTTTGATTTTCTTTTCTAAATCCGAAACTTTTATTTTTTTGGATAAATCCAAAAAGTTTAAAACACACATCTCCAATCGATCTTCAAAAGAAGCCAATTCTTTTCCGAAAGGATGCCCCAAAACGGGGAGTATCCAGATTTCATCAAAAATATTCTGATTCAATAATTTTTGAACCAGGGCACGATGTCCCAAATGTGGGGGATTGAATGAACCGCCGAATAATGCAATCTTCATTTGAGGTTGGCTTTTACGGATGGTTCTGTAGGTGTTTTGACTTCTTTCTTTTCTTCTTCCTTTTTTACAGGGGGCTTTGCCGCAGGAGCAGGAGCGCTCTTAACTTCCGGGGCCTTCTTTTCTACTTTGACAGGTGCAGGAGGAGATGGCGGACTGCTTTTTTGAGGAGCTGGGGGGGTACTCGTTTTCTGAGGTGCTGGGGCATTTTCCAGTTTTCTCGGATTTACCGGTTGATCTATTCTTTTGGGCTCAATCACGATGGGCTTTGGCGCGGGTTTTGGGGTATTTTCAGGGGACCTGTTGCTATTATTCCAGGAACCTCTTTCAGGGGTGTGTGTAGCTGGAGGCTGTCCTTTTACGGGATTCAGCCCATTGCTCCTGGGCGTGACCACATTGCCATTTGGGACAGTCGTCCGGGAGGGGTTGTTGGAAGGCATAAAGTAAAGTTTTCTGTTAACGGGATTTCCGCGCTTGTCATCATGAAACCAGGCATTGTTATTGTTGTGGGGATGGTGGTCGTCGTGATTGCTGTTACTGTAGTAATTGTTGTTATAGTCCTCTTCACCATAGTTTTGACGATAGCGATGATGATTGTGGGTACTATACCAACCCCTAACCCACCAATCGGGTTCACAGTAATAAATTTGATGGCTCGGCCAATAAACTTCTGTATTAAACCAGGATCCAATGGCTAGTCCTACTCCAAAACTAATGAGCGAGACATAGGGATCTTCTGAAGGGCTTACATAAACGACTTCCGGATCATAACTGGGAACATAGACCACTTCGGGATTGTAGGGGACAATCTCAATATATTCGTCGTATTCATTAATGATCTGTTTTTTGTTTGATTTTAAATTTCCAATTCTTTTTGCCTGCTGACGCATAATCTGAATGGCCTTCATGACTTCTTCCTGTTGCATTAATACGGCCTGCCCTAATTGCTCGGTCCAATCCAATTTTTCATCCATCATCTTCAAGACAGAGGGGTAGTGAGCTACTGCCTGTACACTAGGATCCCAATCCTGCGAGTCGATTTTATAGATGTCTTTTTTACCTTGAATCAAACGCGCTGCCTGCACAATTTCGAGGGGGTAGGTGGAAGCAGGAAGAATTTGGGCCAAAAGCGGATCGGGATAAATAGCAATGGGGGCGACGAGTTCCTCCAATTTATCTTTGGAAAAATATTGGGGTTGCGAATAATTTGAGTTTCTGGATTGTAGCACCCCCGCTTGTGCCAGGACTACTCCGGGGGAGAGAATCAACAGGGTGAATAAACAAATATTTAAAGCACAGCTTGCTTGTTTTCTTATAATTGATTTCATGATTATTATCCCTCTCCAAAATTAACTCACAAGAGGCCCAACGATATTTATGAGAAGAAAGTTTAACTCAAATAAAATAAAAAAGCCCTATAATTTTACAATATAGGGCTTTGAATTACGGAGCCGACGGGACTCGAACCCGCGACCTTCCGCGTGACAGGCGGACGTTCTAACCAACTGAACTACGGCTCCATTCGCTCGAACCAGCAAAGCTGGATTCTCGCTTTACTCAAGGGTGAGATACGACTCTCCCCCTTGAGTATCCCCCATCTAAACGGAATGGGGGAAACCTTCTTTTCACATCCATTGAATGTGCGCAAATCTTTTTTACCCGCTGGCAACTAATAACTGGTAACTGACAACTAAACTGGGCGCTACAGGACTTGAACCTGTGACATCTGCCTTGTAAGGGCAGCGCTCTACCAGCTGAGCTAAGCGCCCTGGTAAAATGGGTTTTTGCCAGTAGCAATTCTTTTTTTGTGGGTCAAGTAAGTAAATTTATTACGGACTTTCTCACTTCAATCTTGACCCTATTATAACACTGTTATAACCTGTGAGCATCATGAAACAAAAAAGAATCCGAAAAATCGGCAATAGCTTTGGGGTTATTCTTCCGCAAGATCTGCTTCAGGAAGTGGGGGTGAATGCGAAAACCAACCTCGATATTCGTAGCGAAGGGAGTCGCATTATTATTGAGCCCATTAATCTTACGGATCATAAAATTATGAAAACTTTTATGGGTGTCCTTAAAGATTTTGATCAAACCTTTGATAAGCTCGCAAAATGATTCTTTATCTGGAACTCAAACACATTATGGCCATGCACCGTGTGCTGCTGGAAAAATATGGTGGTCTGGAAGGCGTGCGGGATCAGGGTTTACTGGAATCTGCCTTGGCTCAACCTTCGCAGAATGTTTTTGGTGAAGATCTTTTTCCAGACCTCTATTCTAAAGCGGCAGCTTATGCCTTCTACCTTTCTGAGAATCAACCCTTTGTGGATGGTAATAAACGGATCGCTACTGCAGCCGCGCTCACTTTTTTACGACTAAACGGATATGAAATCAAAGCCTCTGAAAAACAGGTTTATGAAGTGATTATGCAATTAGCGAATCGACAAATGATGCGAGACCAACTGTCCACTTGGTTCAAAAAACACAGCAAAAAAAAGAGTAAATAATCGACACCTCATTGCAGAAATTTCTTTAGGCAATGAGGCACTAACTCCCTATCACTCCCTCCATCGGACTCGACGCACTCGCATATAATTTCTTGGGAATCCTTCCCGCCTCGTAAGACAGCCGCCCCGCAGTGGTAGCCAGCTTCATGGCCTCTGCCATTTTTACCGGGTCTTGCGCGCAGGCGATGGCGGTGTTCATCAATAAAGCGGTACACCCTAATTCCATGGCAATAGCCGCATCGCTGGCTTGACCCACACCGGCATCCACGATGACTGGAATGCTCGCGTGTTCCAGAATAATTTTTAAATTGTAGGGATTACGAATGCCCAGGCCCGAGCCAATGGGTGCTGCCAAAGGCATGACGGCTGCGCATCCCAGGTCTTCCAGCTTTCTGCAAACGATGGGGTCATCCATGCAGTAGGGGAGAACGACAAAGCCTTCTTTTACCAAAACCTTTGCGGCTTCCAGGGTGGCTTCGTTATCGGGAAACAGCGTTTTTTCATCGCCGATCACTTCCAGCTTAATCCAATGAGTTCCCAAGGCTTCACGAGCTAGATGCGCGGTGTCGATGGCATCTTTTGCCGTAAAACAAGCCGCCGTGTTGGGAAGGAGAGAAATTTTCTTCGTATCGATATAGCTGAGAATCGATTCTACTCCTTTTGCCTTGAGATCGATTCGGCGAATCGCCAAGGTCACCATCTGCGTGCCCGACACCTCGTGGGCCTTTTTCATGATTTCAAAATTGGGATATTTCCCCGTGCCTAAAATCAGGCGCGATTCAAAGGTTTTGTCGCCAAGGCTATAGCTGTGATTCATTTTATACTCCAAAAATCCAAGGTTACCATGTTTTCCTAAGGGAAGCCGAGAGGTTTTCATGTATCCTATCCTCCCCCCACCGCTTGCACAATCTCCACTTCATCTCCCTCTTTTAAAAAAGTACTTTCATATTCCGATCGGGGAATCACCTGTCGATTGAGGGCCACGGCGAAACGGAGGTTGGGGAGTTGGAGTTTGTAAAAAAGATGATGGAGCGAGAGTGGTGTTTCAAATGTCAGTTTTTGTCCATTAACAGAGAGAGTAATCATGAGCCTGTTTTATTATCTTTAGAAAGACAATAGCTATAGCCTGATAGCCCGCCTGCAAGAAATGAAATGGCTCCTGTTATGACTTTGTCAGCAAATATTTCTTTTCCTAAATATAATGCGGTAATAGCGCATACGCCTAAAGATAAAACAATAAATCCAGAAAAAAGATATGCTTTGTTCTGTTGTTTTAAGAAATACAGTCTTTGATCTTTGTTATCTCTTTCTTGGGCCTCTAAGGTAGCTTTGGCATACTCAAAATTATTTTTGTCGTTTGCAATTTTGAAATCTTGTTCTTTATGCTGGATGGAAAGTTGCTCTTTCTGGTTTTCAATAAGTTTGCTAATTGTTTCTGGATTGAGGGTGTCTGGGGTTTCAGTTAAATCAGGCATGTCTCAGCCCTCTATAGATAGGGAATTTGTATTTGATTAGCATTTTTCCAAACCCATTTTTACCTAATGTTGGAGGGATGATTCTAACACTTTCGATATCGAGTTTGTCTTTTTCTGTCAGCTTGAGGTAGTCCTGAGGATTAATTGCTTCTTCATTTGTTGGGCCTAAATAAATATTTTTAATATTTTCTGAATGCATACGTTTAATATTCATGATTTGAATTTCTTTCGCAATAGATAATTTCATCAAAAAAATAATCTCCACAATTTTTTTTGCCTAGCCCTGTGAAAATTTGACACAACTTGTCAAAGCCCGCTTTTACAGTCTAAATCAATATTTCAGAGTGATGCTTGGATATAAAAAAGTTTAACGCACCACAGCAATAATGCAATGATTTCAAAAGATGCATTTAATTACTGGGGGTAGTTTTTTTTGATAAGGCGAGAAGTTTCTTGATTTCTATTTTTTTCCCTTTGCCTTCTTCTTTTCTAAAGTCAATCACTTCTTGTTTGGGGTGTTGTT
>JADFYH010000038.1 GCA_015233135.1 Deltaproteobacteria bacterium | reverse complement strand
AAGATCCGTCGCTATTTTTTAGAGGAAAAAGTGGGTCCCTATCCTTGCGAACCACCGGGTCCCTATCATGCGTACAGGTGGGGCCCTATCATGCGAACTCCAGGCTCCCTGTCATGCGCGCTGACACAAAAACAATATGAAATGCAAAAGACACTGCCATTTGCATACGAGCCGCAAATAAATCGGTCATAAGGCCTCACCACACACGCCCTTACTTAAGGGCTGCAAATTGACTTCGTTTCTAACTCTGAGAGTGGTACTAGAACGGAATTAAAAATTTGTATAGTTGGCTGCGGCAAAATCCAAATTAATAATTTTCCAGAATTGTGAGAGATATTTATCTCGGCCATTTCGATAATCGAGGAATATCCTGTAAATCACCTGGAGGCTTGTGCCTCAATTCGTCAGTAGACGGATTTGTGTATTTTCATTACACACCCAATTCAATATTTCGTTTGAGCGCAGGAGTATTTATCATCCAATTTGTTAAAACAATGCCCTTACTTTCCCTCCAACAAATTTCGTTTTCCTATTCCTCTCATCTTCTTTTTGAAGATTTATCTTTTAGTCTGGCTCAAAACGATTTCCTGGGAATTTTAGGCACCAATGGTTGTGGCAAGAGCACTCTCTTGAAATTGATGGCAGGGATTCTGAAACCTTCTCAAGGTGAGGTTTGTTTTCAAAATAAAAAACTTTCGCAATATTCGGCTCAGGAAAAAGCGCGATCTATTGCTATGCTTTCACAAGAAGTCCAATCGGATTTCCCTTTTCGAGTATTAGAAGTCGTGTTGATGGGGCGATTTCCGTATATAGGTCGCTTCTCTTGGGAAAATAAAAAGGATATGGAGATTGCACGTTATTCGTTGAGCTTGGTGGATGCCTTGCACCTGGAGAAGCGCATCTTAACAGAGCTTTCGGGGGGGGAAAAGCAACGGGTATTTTTGGCTCAGGCTTTGGCGCAAGCCTGGGGTCAGAAAAACCAAGTCTTGTTGTTGGATGAGCCTCTTACGCATTTAGATCTCAAGCATCAAATAGAACTTTGCGAATTACTTAAGAAGCTGCATCAAGAAAAAGACTATACCTTGGTTGTGGTTTTGCACGATTTACATTTTGCTTCCAAATTGTGTAGTCGTCTGCTGATGCTCAAGGGAGGGAAAGTAAAGGTGGATGCTGTCCCTTCAGAAGCATTGAATGAAAAAAATATTAGAGAGGTATTTGATCTGAAGGCAGATCTAATGCCAAATATTTATGGGCAAGTTTTCTAAATTTCTGTTCCTCTCTTTGCTTATTCACGCTGGTATTGCGGTGTTCTTTTATTTTTGGCCCGCTTCTCTTTTTTTAACTCCCTCTCTCCATTCTCTTTCTACTTCTTCACTGCAGCTTTTTCAGATGGGGGAAGAAAGTGCTTCTTTCAGTTCAGAGGCAAAAGAGAAAGTTCAGGCGATTTCTGTTTTGAAAAAAAGACCTCTTTCCTCCAAAAACTTGGTTCAAAATCCTTCGCCTGTTCAATCGGGTGAGATAGGAAACCCCTCTTCTGGCTCAAACGGAGGAGAAGGCCCTGGCACTTCTAGCACTTCCATCCCGGGGAAATCCTCCGGCGGAGGATCAAATCTTCTGGCCCTGATCCGTCAAAAGATCGAAGGCGCGAAACGGTATCCCGAGGCAGCCAGATTGCGCGCTCAGGAAGGTCTGGTTTCCCTGCGCTTTAAATTGGGATTAAAAGGAGATGTAGAATCTTTGAATTTGGTAAAAAGCAGTGGCTTTAAAATCTTGGACGAGGAGGCCTTGGCGACAGTGAGACGTGCGGCGCCCTTTCCTTTTTATGAAGAGGTTGTGGAGACGAGTTTGAGATTTACTCTACCTTCCGAAATCTCAGCACAAAATCCATAATCTCTGCAAACACCTCTTTAGCTTCATAATCTTGCATCATGTCATGCCCCGATTTTTGAAACCATTTAATGTCCCGCCATTCTGATCCTACTTTTTCGTAAATGATGCTAGCTGCTATAGGGGAAATGACAGAGTCTTTTTTAGAGTGAATCACCAAGAGGGGCACCTTGAATTTCGAGAGATTTTTTTCAATGTGCTTGGCGAAATCATAGAGTGAACAAAAGGCATCCGTCGGGAACCAGGAATAATTTTGGTTTTGCTTTGCACACTCGGGGTCATTAAACGACTTTGGCCCTGGCCAATAAGGGACAATTTTTGCGATTATCTTAGTGAGGGGGGCCAGGGGATCTGCAAATTTTAAAGCCGCTGCTACAGTCACCACTCCTGCAATTTTATCCGGATGTTTTAGACCTAGTTTTAAGGCGACCAAACCGCCCATCGAAAGTCCTACTACAATCACTTTTTCTACTTTTTCCGAAAGCTCAAACAGCGCTTTTTCGGCATCTGCTACCCATTCATTCCAGGTAACTCCAGCCAAATCTTTGTATTGAGATCCATGACCTCGCAACAAAGGCATGGCATAAGGGAGTTTTGATTTTTCCAAATAGGACTTGATTCCATCCACCGCTTTTAAACTGGAGGTAAAACCATGGAGCACCAGCACTCCGATTTTTGAATATTGAGGAAGCTCCTTCAAAGGCAGTTTCAGGGGGATATAATTTTGTACGGGATCTATTAATTTTGAAATGAATTCCATTATTTTTTTGGTTTCGCTCATGAGTTTTTCTTTAGACCAATGGATAGACCAAAGGGCAAGGTCCTGGTTTTTTCCTTTGGTTATCCCAGCGCTGGTTAAGGAATGCAGTTTTCCAATTTTTACTTTCACACTTTCTCTTTTGGGAAGGGCTGAAATGTCACGGTGTGGATAGGCTTCCGGTGGAAAGGCCTTTCCGGAACCACTAATTCCAATCGGTAAAATGGGGGCCCCGGAGAGCAGGGCCAATCGAACAAAACCCGTGTGACCAGGCAGCAGCCCCGTATCTCTTTCTACCTCCATACGGGAAATTTTATCTCCGGGAATTTGACCTTCCGGAAACAAGCAGACCCATTCCCCTCGAGCCAGTCTTTCGGCGGCCTCCTCGAAGGCACGATCATCTTCCTGGCTTTCGATATAGATGGAACCCGAAAGTTCTATCAATTGATGCAAAAAAGGCCATTTTTGATACTCATCTGGGATTAAAAAACATATTTTTTCAGGGATGGCGGCGGCAATCAGGGGAATATCCAACCAACTTTGATGATTGGCGACCAAAATAAGCGGGCCTTGAGGAGGTAAGCTTTCCTTTCCTTCGGTTTTAAGCTTAAAATAACGCGAAATATGCTGACTTAAAAAAAACTGAAAGACGGAAAAGGATTTAAGGGTAAAATTTCTACCCAAGTAGGTCTTTTTTATCGTTTTTAGGCTAAAACCCAGGCTCCAATCCAGAGGTTTTAGAAGTTGTTCGAGAAAGTTTTCGTTTTTTGTATTCATATTTAGGGCTTCATGTAGAAAGAATTTCCGAGCCCTGACAAGAAAAAACCCTTTTTTTTAAAAAAAACATCGTTTTTTAAAAAAAATCTTTTCCTTAATGACAAAAAGCCGCTATTCTCCCCCCTCAGTCATGAAAATGAGTTTCCCTAAACATATCGAAGCCTTCTTAAAAGCCTATATCAAGCGTACTTTTTTAGCGGATACACGCCTGAAAAATTTTTCGGACAAAGATTTTGGTCCTAAAGACCTCAAGTTTTTTGGTGAAGGCGCCCAGGAGCTTTCTGAGCTTTTCACCAGCGAACGTTCTGATTTGCCTAACAATTACCTCAACGAAAAAAAATATAGGGCAGGATATCTACTTTATTTTTTGCCACTTAATTTCTGTAAGGCCCAGTCAGTACTTCTTCAATTACCCGAGGCACTTTTCAAAAAACCAAAATTAAAAATCCTCGATTTGGGTTGTGGTCCGGGGACTTTCACCCTGGCTCTTCTCGACTTACTTGCCCAGATTGCCCCCAAAGATAAAAAAGAAATCGATGTTTTATCCCTCGATCTTAATTATCATGTCACCAAAGATGCGCATGCACTGCATGAATTGTTAAAAGAGCATTTAAAAGCCAAAGAAATTCCCTTTAAAGTAAATTTTCTGGCTAAAACTTTTGATTTGCGACGCGGTAAGCCCGACACCTTGCTTAAAAATGATCAATACGATCTCATCCTCTCGGCCAATTTTCTTAATGAGTGGGATCATTCTGATGCCGATACCAAATCCAAATTCTTAGAAAAAATTTACATGCGCCATCTGTCGCCCGAAGGCTTTATGATGCTGTTGGATCCTGCATTGCAGTGGACCTCCCGTGAGCTCATGGAACTTCGAGATGAAATCCTGGCCCGAAAAAAACTTTATCTTTATGCCCCATGCCTGCATCAAAAAGAATGTCCTATGCTGAGAGCGGGAGATAGAGATTGGTGCCATTTTTATATTGAGTGGCAAGAGCCCGAGTTTATGAAGCAGCTCAGTAAAATGCTTAAGACCAAGAACGATTTTTTAAAGACCTCCTATATGATTTTTTCCAAGGCGGAAAAAAGTGTTTTGGATAAGGTTTTGGGAAAAGCAAAAGCGGCGGATGTCTACCGGGTCATTAGTAATTTAATGGGCTCGAAAGGCAAGGCCGAGGTGGTGTTGTGTGGGCCTGCAGGGCGTTGGCATGTGATGCGTCAAGATAAAAATGCCAGTCCAAAAAACAAGGCTTTTTCGGAAATGCACCGTGGAGATTTAGCGGTGATTCCTCAGTTGAAAGAAAGGGATTTTACTGTTAACGGGGAAGTGAAGTTAGAGAAGGATGATGTGTTAACAAAGTTGTAGAAGGAGCCTCCCATGAAAACCAAACCCTTACTCCTTTTATCCTTAATCTTCATTTGTTCTACCAGCTGGGCCTTGGATCCTGTGGCCCCTAAGTCCGAAAGGGCCTTTGGTCGCATTCGAGTCAAAACGCCCCTCCCTTCCGACACCTGCGAAATTAAAGGAAAGGCGAGCCAAACCGAGGGAAAATTCATTCCCATCCCCTGTGCCGACATGACCAAAGTGTTGATAGGAGATTATGAACTGAGGGTGAAACTTCAAAATACAGAGTGGAGCAAAGAGGTAAGCATTCTTCCTACCGAATTTACCGAGGTGAATGTGGTGGGTTTTGGAAATATCAAGGTAAGTTCCCCTAATCCCAACCTGGATTCAGTAGAAGTTTTAAGCCTCGATGGAAGAAAAGTTCGCGAGTTTTTTACCAAAGATACCATTACGCTTCCCACGGGCACTTATAATTTGAAGATCAAAACGAACAAGCAGGAAGTCCCCCTCAACGATGTGGTGATTTTTAGTAATACGACCAGGGAAGTTTCGGTGAGTTTTTAGCTTTAGCAAGGAGAGGAGATATTATGATGTTTCACGTGCAGGTGGAAATAGCGGAAGATGGTTGGATAGTGGCAGAATGTCCTGCCTTACCGGGCTGCGTGTCTCAGGGTAAAGATGAAAAAGAAGCCCTTGAAAATATAAAAGAGGCCATTATTGCGTGGTTGTGGGCAGAAGATCAAAAGGCTACTAAAGATTATCCCAAACGAAATACCCAACAAGAAATAGTAGTGGCAGTGTAGATATGGCACGATTAGCAAACATATCCGGAAAAGAAGCTGTGAAGGTTTTTTCGAAGCTCGGTTGGGAAGTATCAGGCCAAGTAGGAAGTCATTTAGTAATGATAAAAGAGGGGGTAAGGGCGAATTTATCTATTCCTCAGCACAAAGAACTTTCAATTGGAACATTACGTGCGCTTATCCGAAATGCCGGTTTGTCGGTAGAGGAATTTTTAGAACAACTGTAACAGAATTAATTAAAAAAATTAGAGCAAACCTGTTTTTCAGCTTCCTTAAACTTGTCCAATCTTCTGATCCACCCACTTCCTGAAATGTTTGGGGAGTTTACTTCTAAATAGCAATTTCTTTCCACTCGCAGGATGTCGGAAGCCCAGTTCTGAGGCGTGCAGGCCGATGGCCTTGGTGCTCGAGGGGTTTTTATTTTTTCCGTAGAGTGGATCTCCCACCACGGGAAAACCCAAGTAACTAAGATGGGCGCGAATTTGATGGGTGCGGCCGGTTTTTAAATCCACTTCCAGTAAAGTATGTTTGGGATAGCGATGAATGACCCGATAATCGGTGATGGCCTTTTGAGCGAGCGGTCCTGTACTCACCTGCATCTTGGCCCCCTTGGCTTGAGGTGTTTTCAAGAGCGGGGCATCGATGCGGCCTTGCGATTTTGAAACACGGCCTTCCACCAAGGCTTGATAGCGCCGATGAATATTATGGGTCTTGAATTCGGTGAGTAGGGCGTTGGCTCGTTTGCTTTTTCCGTACACCATCAGGCCGGAAGTGTGTTGATCCAAGCGATGGATAGGAAGCACAAAGGGATGAGACAATTCAGGATGGGTGCGCTTCAAATACTCATAAACAATTTGGGGAAGCGCAGGTTTCAGTGAGCGGGGATGGGCTTCACTCAGCAGGCCGGCGTCTTTTTCGACCACCAACAAATCCTCATCTTCATGTACCACCTTCAAATAATAATTTTTTGCTTCATCGTGATTTAGCGTTTCTTTTTCATCCTGAAGAAGATCCACCTTGTCTCCTGCTTCAAGTTCCCAGGAGGCGATGATCACTTTTTTGCCATTCACCTTCAGTAAACCGGCATCGATCTTACTTTTTGCTTGTTTACGCGAGATGCCCAGTGCATCTTTCAAGAACAGATCGAGTTTTGTATCTTTTTTAACTTTGAGAGTTTGCATATGAAAATCGGATTTATTGGTGACCCCCTCATTCACTTTGACCCCGATAAAGAAACCACGCTGTTTCTGATGCTCGAGGCCCAAAAAAGGGGGCATAGCATTATTTTTTTCACCCTAGCGGATTTATACTATGAAGGCGATCAACTTTTTGCCGAGACTTCGATACTTAAAATCCTGGGAATCGGAAAGCGACCTTTTTACAAGGTCCTCCAAAGCCAGAAAATGGCCTTGGAAAATCTGGATGTTTTGTTTTTGCGTAAAGATCCACCGGTAGATATGAGCTATATTGATCATCTGCATCTGCTCCAGGCCCTAAGTGGAAAAGTGCTGCTGGTAAACGATCCTCTGGGGATTCTGGAGGCCTCCGAAAAAATATTTCCGCTCAATTTTAAAGATCTTATTCCCCAAAGTTGTGTGACCCGAAGCCCAAAGAAGATACAGGAATTTGCCTCCCGATTTTCTCAAGGTGTGGTGCTCAAACCGCTCAATAGCTCGGGAGGACGCGGCGTATTTTATTGTCCCAAGGGAGATTCTAATCTGGCCGTGGCCTTTGAACAGCTCTCTCATGAAGGGCAGCTCTATGTCATTGTTCAGGAATATCTTCCTGAAGTTAAAAAAGGAGATAAGCGGGTGATGCTTCTGGATGGAGAAATTTTAGGCTATTTTGCCCGCATCCCCGCAAAAAGCGGACATCGCGCCAATTTGCACAGCGGAGGTTCTCTCAAACCATGCAGCTTGAGTAAGCGCGAAAAAGACATGGCCCTCTCTCTGGGAATGGTTTTGAAGGAAAAAGGATTATACTTTGTGGGGCTCGATTTGATTGGAGAAAGACTCACCGAAATTAATGTGACTTCACCCATGGGATTGAGGGAGATTAATTTGACTCAAGCGATGAAGTCCAAAAAATCGGAAGTCCGGGTCTTGGATTGGGTGGAGAGTCAGGTATGTTCAAATTAACCAAAATTCTTTTTCTTTTCTTTCTTCTTTTCTTTCCTTCTTTTGTCTGGGCCCAATCTCAGCCCGCCTTATCCAGTTCTGAACAAAAGGCCATTGTGGGTCGAGACCTTGTCTTTCATCGTCAATATAATGAAGCCTTGAATTATTTTAAGAAGATTCAGCAAGAAGAACCTGCCTCGGTGCTCGGTACCTTTGGACAGATGGCGATCTGGCAAGTCCGCATGTTTGAAAATTACGACAATCGATTTGAAAAAGAATACGAGCTTATCTCCTCCGAAAATAAAAAAATTGTAGATGCAGTCTTAAATCAAAAAGATCCGGAGGCCTGGGAATTGTTTTTGGCTGCTGCTTCTTCAGGGCTTCGGGGTTTTTATCTGATGCGTAGCGATGCCTATTTTCGCGCCCTGGTGGAGGCCGCTCGTGCTCGTAAGGCCATGAACCGGGCGATTCAGAAAGATCCTGGTTTTTATGACCCCTATCTGGGGCTGGGAATGTACGATTATTGGAGATCGGTCTTTACCAATCGACTTACTTTTCTGCCTTTTTTTAAGGACAAGCGCCAAGAAGGTCTGGAGCAAGTGAAGCTGGCCCTCTCCAAAGGGCGCGTGGTGGGTGCCTTGGCCGAGGTGTCTTTGGCCTTTTGTCTTCACGAGTCTCGCGATACGCAAGAGGCTATTCCGCTGTTGGAAAGTATTTTAAAAAAATATCCGGAATCCATTATCGTACGGAATTTATTGGGCGATCTCTATATTGCCAAAGGAGAATATGCGAAGGCCCATCTTATTTACGATCAACTTTTAAAGGAACATGCCGATATCACAGTGGCGCAGTTTTTTAAGGCCATGGCTTATTTTAAGGAAGGCAAACTGGTGGAGGCCAGAACCTGGTATGAGAAGTTTTTGGCGACAGCCCCCGTGTCGGCCTGGAAGGCCTATGCCCTTACCGATTTGGGGCGTATCGATCTAAAGGAGGGTAAAGAAGAGGCAGCGTTTAATCATTTCAAAGAGGCGTATCACAGTTACCCAGACTATAATCTGCCTTTAAAGGAATTGAATAAATTGAGGGAGAGGAAGAAGTAATGACGAAGAAAATATTGTGTTTTTCAATTTGCCAATGCCTGGAACTTGTGAAAAGGTTTAATGACACATTATGTCATAATAATCCGTGAGCGAAGCTGGAATGGGGAATAAGGGGAAAATATGGGTATTACCATCATTCAAAAGAGCGATCTTACCAAGAAAAAACTCAATGCTAAAACCGCCCTGGTTTTGGCGGGAGGAGCTGTATCCGGCGGTGCTTTCAAGGCTGGGGGACTGAAGGCCCTCAACGATTATCTGGTAAATAAAAAGGTCACCGATTTTGACATGTATGTAGGTATTTCAGCCGGCGCCTTTCTGGCGGTTCCCTTGGCTGGAGGCATTTCACCAGAAGAAGTGCTCAAAAGCCTCGATGGCGCCAGTGAGCGGTTTGAACAGCTTTCTCCCTTGCACATCTATAGTCCCAATTGGAAAGAATGTATCGAGCGCCCCCTCAAATATCTCTACGATACTTTTACCTATTTTCCAGGAGTGCTCGTCGATTTTATCTCCAACTTTCCTCAGGTATCGGGAAAAATGAAAGATGGAATCCTCAAATTTTTGGCGGACCCCAATTATTCGAATTACGAACAAATGCTGCGCCCCTTAGTGCGAGGGGTTTATTCCACCCGCGATTTCCCTTCCATCTTGTCGGCAATGCCCAGTGGCGCTTTTGATAATAAAGCCTTCGAAAAATATCTGCGGGCCCAAGTGAAGCGCAATCGCATGACCAATAATTTTAAGGTGCTCAAGCGTATGCGCGGAAAAGAGCTTTATATTTGCGCCATGGAACTGGATACCTCTGAACGGGTGGTCTTTGGTTGGGATGAACGCAATGATATCACGATATCTGAATCGGTGATGGCTTCTACCGCCATGCCCGGTTTCTACAAGCCTGCGCGTGTCAAAGGCGTGGATTATCTGGACGGCGGCGTTCGGCAAACGGCAAGTATCGATGTGGCCTATAACAAGGGTGCCGAGTTGATTATTTGTTACAATCCCTTCCGACCTTTTAGAAATATCGTCAATTTGGAGTACATCCGCGAAAGCAATCGCTATCTTACCAAAGACAAGCGCATTACAAATAGTGGCGTCTTTGGCATATTCAACCAGGTGTTTCGTACCTTGTATCATTCGCGTCTCATGTATGGGCTCAACACCTTCCGGGAAGATAAAAATTTCAATGGAGACATTATCCTCATCGAACCCAAGGAAGATGACTTTACCTTCTTTGACATGAATCCCTTTGCGTTTTGGACCCGTGCCAGGGCCGCCAAACATGGTTTTGAATCGGTCCGGGAATCCATTGACGAGCATTACGAGCAAATTTCTGCCATCTTGAATTCTTATGGAATCGAAACCACCCGGGAGCTGGTGAATAATGATGAAGACAATATGAGAAGCGCCGCCAACGATGACGATGCCATCATGAATGTGCTGGAGGGGCGTTCTCCCAAGCAGAAATTGCGAGTCATCGCAGGGGGCAATCGTCGCAGGTAGTATGGTAGTACGTTTGTCGATTACTCATTCGACAAATTTGTCGATTATCCATTCGACAAATTCATGAAAGTCTTTTATTCTCGTTAGATGATTGAAGAATTTCGCCGCCACAATTTGTTTGTTGAAGGGTTTGGCCTCTTTCAAAAACAAGATCCCCATCTCTCCTATTTATCAGAACTTCGCTATGTCTCGCCTCTCGATTGGTGGAAGGCCATCGATTGGAAATCTCCAGGCATACTGATTCTCACCGGAGGGAGGCAGATTGGAAAAACCACCTCGACCAAGCTTTTGATTGAGGCAGTTTTAAAGGCAAAAAGATTTTCTGCAGACTCCATTTTCTTTTTACCCGCGGACCAGATTTTAGACCACTTTCAGCTCACGCGTATCCTGCGTTTTTTTCTTGAAGGCTTGCCCAACGATTCATCCCCCTTTTTGCTGCTGATCGATGAAATCACTTTTGTGAAAGATTGGGATAGAAGCATCAAGGCCTTGGCCGATGAGGGATGGTTTCGTCGTGGTTTTTGTCTTTTAACGGGGTCCGACAGCGTCATTCTAAAAGAAGCGGCCTCGCGTTTTCCGGGCAGGAGAGGCAGGGCAGACCAGGTGGATTTCCATCTCCATCCACTTTCATTTCGAGAGTATGTAAATTTGATGGACCCTTCTCTGCTAAAAAATCCTGAGAAAAATATAGAAAAACTTTTCACCTGTTTTGGCTCTTACCTCCAATGCGGAGGCTATCTCCGAGCCATCAACGATTTGCATGGCAGCAAAAAAATAAGTCTTTCTACCTATGCCACTTTTGAGCAATGGGTGCGGGGCGATTTTTTAAAGAGAGGAAAATCGGAAGAAAATCTTCTCAAAGTTTTGCAGGCCCTGATCGAAGTGGGGGTTTCGCAATCCAGCTATTCCAATTTGGCGACCCATTCGGGTTTGAGTAAAGATTCTCTCATCGATTATGTCGAACTTTTGCAGCGTATGGATATCGTGTTTACGCTAGAGGCCTACGATTCGAGCAAAAAAATTGCGTTTCCTAAAAAAGCCAAAAAATTTCATTTTGCCGATCCCTTCATTCAAAATACCTTAGAAAAATGGCTAGTTCGAGAGCGAAGAATTCAAAAAGAAAGTGACGAATCTCTGAGGGTTGAATCCTGCGTGGCCTCCCAATATCAATCGAAAATCCCCTCTTATTATCTGAAGGCCGAAGGTGAAATTGATTTGGTGATGGTTTTGGGAAAACACTTTCTTCCCCTCGAAGTCAAATGGGCCAATCAAATTCGGGCCAACGATCTCAAGCAATTAAAAAAATATCCCAGCTCCATTTTGCTCAGCAAATCCTTTGAAAAAGCGACCTACGAAGGCATTCGTGTGTTTCCTCTTCCCTTATTTTTGCTGGAATATTTTGAAGAAGGAAAGTTAAGAGAATTGATTTGATAGTCTTGCGGCTCCCTCCCCTTAAGCTAAGGGGAGGTGAGGAGGGGTTATGAAAGATTTTGCAAATTAGAGAAGCCCTGAATTTTGCAAGGTTTTCCATAACTCCCCCAACCCCCTCTTAGCTTAAGAGGGGGATTTATTTCAAAGAAATCGCGTAAGGTGAGTTAGTGATTTAGCTCGCTGATCCAACAATGGCCTACCTTTAACGCAATACAGCAATAATGCAGTCTGCTCATTTTCCCTCTAGATTTTTTTCATCAATTTGAATTAGTGCATGCATAAACATTCCTCAGTTTTAAAAAGGGAATTTATGCCAGAGCTTATTTGTCGCACTCTACCCAGATCTTACTCTCCTCCAGTTAATGTTTATGCGGATTCCGTGTCGTCGCAGACTCCTGCATCAATGCCCTCAAGGTCTTCTTTATCTAGAGTCCCCAGTCCGCCGCCTCCGTCGCCTCCATTACCCTTACGTGTAAGTAATTTTCGACCTCCTGTCGCCCGAACTGCTTCTTCCCCATCCGATTTTACAAATATGACGGGTTTGGATGTTGCCACACTGGCTACAGTAATCACTGCGGCAGCCTTGGCTGTTGTCCTCTTGAAAGTCCCACTTATAAATTTTAGCTCAACCACTGTGGCGGCTTTTGGCGTTGCCGCGCTTTCTTCCGCTTTTGGAGCAGGTTGCGCTGGTGATACTGAAGCAGTCCCTGCAACACCTACAACAGAAGAACCTCCACCGGCAATAAATCACCCCCCCACCTTAAATAGTATTCCGACTCAACAAGTGCGAGTGGGTCATGATCTTAGTTTCAATGTCACAGGAAGCGATATTGATGGGGATAGTTTTAATATTACGGCGAGTAGTCTATTAGCGTCGGGCGAGACGGGTCCTCTACCGCCTAACGCAACTTTTGAGAGAGGCCTATTTAATTGGCGTCCAAATAGTTCGCAAACAGGTTCTTTTAAAGTGCGGTTTATTGCAAGGGATGCCTTTGATAATAGTTCCAATTCAATAGATGTAACTATTAATGTGCTACACTCCGCCGCTAATAGTGCCCCTGTGATTAGCTCCCCAGCCTCTGGTATGGATATTACAATTACCCAAGGTGAGCATTATTCTCTTCCAGTGAATGCTTCTGATCCCGATGGGGATGCCATCAACGTTTTTGTAGACTTACCTCCAGATCCAGATGCGGAATTTAATTCCAACACAAGGGTATTTTCGTGGACACCGAGTAGGCTTGGCGAATTTAGAGCAAGGTTTTATGCTATGGATGACTATGGAGCAACCTCTGCGTATGTGACTGTTTTTTTCCATGTCATCGCGCCCTCGCCTTAGGGTTGTTATTTTTACCGATTTGCCACGCTGCGTCAGCAACCTTTCTAGACTTTAGCCGATAATATAGATAGAGTTCCGCTTGCACATTCATGTCTGAGCTTTGGGAGGTTCGCTTGAAACTAAAAAAAATAATTCTAACCCTCAGTTGTTTGTCTTTGTCTGCCTTACTCTCCTGTTCTTCCTCCAATAATAATACTCCGCCTCCGGATGCTTCTGTAGGGGGAGATACGATTCAGGGGGTGGTAGGGCCATCGCTTACCACAAATATAACGGATCCCTCTACTTATCGCGGGGCGGGAGTGATTCAAGATCCCCGATTTTTAATTGGGGGTCCGCTGGCCCAAGGGCGAGTGGGGGATGTGCTGCTTCAAAACGATAAAATCCGCGTCATTATTCAAAAACCGCGTCGTAATGCGGGGGTTCCTTTGTATGGTGGTAATATTATTGATGGCGATATTACGCGAGCGGCAGGCGAAAAAGGTCATGATCAATGGGGTATTTTATTTCCTCAGATCAATGTTTCCTGGACTCCCTTCTATCAAAAATTGGAAGTTATTAATGGAGACCTCAGCCAGGGCCCGGCTATTGTGCGTGCGACGGGGGTGCTGGACGTTTACGATTACATTCAAACTTCTATCATTGTGCCCTTTGCTAAGGTCGTAAAAGGGGCGACTTTGTTTTTCCCTGCCCAATATAATGATATTTTGAATCCTTTCCAAAATTTGCCTGAGCTACGTGGTATCAATCAAACTATAGTAACCGATTATATTCTGCGCCCCGATAAAAATTACGTCATGATTCAGACGCATATCCAGAATAATGGATCGACTGATGTGAAAATGCCTTTTGGGGATTGGGTGAATAGTTCTGGAACTTTGGAAACCTTTATTCCGAAAATAGGATATACGGGGCAGGGAATTTATCCTAGTCCAACGGTAGGTGCTGCAGATAATCCTGCTTTGGTTTATCCGGGTATGGAAACCAATGTAGGGGTTTCTTATGCCTATTCTTACGATCCCGATCTAATCAAAAAAACAGATGGCAGTTATTTTCAAAGTCAGGTCCTTACCGTCTCTGGTGTTTCGGTGGTAGCGTTAGGAGAAACCATTGCTACCACTGGTATCATTCCCTTCAATGATCCTACTGCTAAGCCCAAAATTAACTTCGCGGTCAAGCCAGGTGAAAATGTTTTCACTCGCTATTTCTCAATAGGAAATGGAGACGTGGGTTCGGCCTTGGGTGGCAGTATGGACGCCCTTGCCATCGATACCCAGCAAGTCTCCGGAAATGTAAAAGATGCCAGCGGGCAAAATGTGGCTGCGGCTCGCGTGACCGTGTTTGATACGACATCCAAAAAACCCGTCAGCGTTTTTTATAGCGATGCCCAGGGAAATTTCAGCGGCAATCTCAGCGGGGGTGCGGATCCCAAGGCGCAACTGTTTGGCAGCGGGCATTACCGTTTTGAAGTCTATAAAGAAGGATATCTCTACAATGCAGCGGCCTGGACTGAGGCAGATTCCCCCAGTCTGAAAGATAAAAAGAAGGCGGGTGTTTGTCCTCCCGCTACTGATACCACGCATATCCAATGCAATCTGGGTGAATCCGGTCTGGTGCAGGTGACGGCGCAAGATCCCGATGGGCATATTATTCCGGCTCGTATTGGAATTGTCGGTTTTGATCCCAGCCCTTATCACAAACTTCCAAATGCGGCGGATCCTAGTAATGACGACGATTCGAGCATAATTTCCGACATTGAATTTCAGGCCCAGCAATATGGCTACATTGATTCACTCTTTTTAGATCCTCAAGGGAAGATCAGCAATGTCGGCCATGCGCGCTTTGTGCATGACAACGTGTTTCGCCTGGAACCCGGCACTTACGATATCTATCTGATGCGTGGCCCGGAGTATTCTCAATATGTCCAACGTATTACGGTGACCAATGGCGGCACCAACAATGTCAGCGGTACTTTGCGAAAAGTGGTGGATACCACGGGCTATGTGGGTGCCGATTTTCATATCCACGGCATCAATTCACCCGATTCCCCCTTCGGCCAGCAGGCCCGCGTCAATTTTGCCTTGGCGGAAGGTCTGGATTTAATGGTTTCGGCCGATCATGACGCGATCACCGATTACAGTGTGGCGATTCATGAAATGGGTCTGCAAGATTATGTAGCTTCCATCCCCGGAATGGAAATTACCCCCATGGCCTTTGGGCATTTTATCGCGTTCCCCTTGTTGTTCAATGCCGATGATCCCACCGGCGGGGCCTTTGATTATACCAAAAAAGAGGGTTACAGCCCCGGTCCCTCCCATCATGAACTACTTTCTCCCGAAGAATTACTCACCCAGATAGACGCGCAAAACCCGGGGGAGCAGGTGTTGCAGGTGAATCACATTATGGATAACACCCTGGGCAATTTCTCGCTTTCCCGTTTGGTGACCACCACTTATTTTGAGGGCGTTCCTCCCTTGTCCACTTTTTCGGATCCTGTAGATTTCAGGCTTTCCCCCAATAACAACAGTGCCGGAAATTTCCACGCCCCCTTTCCTTATGGCACCAATAAACTCTTTACCGATAAATTTACTTCTCTGGAAATCTGCATTGGAGAGTCTGCCGTGGTGCCTCTGCCTCACGTGATGGAGACCTCTTTGCCCACCTGGTTTAACTTTTTAAACCTGGGAAAGATTGCGACAGCCACCTGCTCTTCCGATACACATCGACAGATTCGTGAGCCGATTGGGATTTTGAGAAATTACGTGCAATCCTCTGTGGATCCTCGCGATGGCCAAGGCACTTTTTCGGCGATTGATCCTCAAGAAATTGCGCACAATGTGAATCACCAAAAAGTGATTGTGTCTGCAGGGCCTTTCATGAAGGTATCTGCCAGCTCCGACACCCAGACCGCCGGTCTGGGCGACACGCTGACCTTTACAGGGGCAGGTCCCAAGACCGTTAATTTGCAGATTCAGGTTTCAAGCCCGGATTGGATGGATTGGGACACGGTGGAGGTTTATGTGAACACCGATCCCATCCCCGCAAAAGATGATCTGTCAGGCCCTTGGGACAAGTCAGCCGAAGATTTTGTCACCGTTACCAAAGATATGTCTAATCCTGCAAAGAATCACCTCAACCCCAAATTTATCTATTCTCCCACCTTGCTGTTCAAACGCGGTGGAGGGGCAGGAATTGGAGCGATAGACCAGCAGATAGCCGATGGCAAACGCTCTGCGCAGATCAATACTCCTCTTACCTTAAATGAAGATAGCTGGATTGTGGTGATGGTGAAGGGTTCCAGCGCAGCGAAGACGATCTTCCCCTACGCGCCCAAGGCCGTTAATACCCAGACCGCCGCAGTGAGCCCTGCGAATTTTCTGGAGACTTTAAAACACGAACGTGAAAATGAAGGCGTGCCCGATCTCATCGGCGGCTCCAAGGCCTTTGCGTTTTCCAACCCCATTTTTGTGGATGTGGATGGCGATGGATTCAAGGCCAAGTATGTGCGCTCCGGCGTTTCGCCGCTGCGTTGACTTGGCCGTTGACAAAAATATTCATACTTTGCATACTTATCATAGAATATGAATTATCAATCTACCATGACCGAACGAGGTCAAATTACTGTTCCTAAAGAAATTCGAGATCAGCTGGGTTTAAAGGCGGGTGTTTCCCTGACTTTTACAATTTCCAAGCAAGGGATTGTAGTCAAAAAGGCAGCTTCCTCTCCAAAAACGGATTGGTTGTCGAAGTATAGAGGCATTATAAAAAGTGATAAAAGTGTCGATGAAATTATAGAGGAAATGAGGGGTAAGGTGGAATGATTCGTACTGCAATTGATTCGAGTATTTTGTTTGACGTTTTTATCAGGCATTCAGAGAATTTTGATTCCACTGCTTCTTTGATTAGGCAAGCAATAGAAAATGGTTGTTTGGTGGTGAGTGATGTAGTGTATGCAGAAGTTTCGGCTCATTTTGAAAGTCATAGAGAATTTTCTGATGTTTTTGTGGATGCAGAATTTATATTTGAAGCTCTGAGTGAAGAAGCTTGTTTTTTAGCCGGCCAAATCTGGAAGGCTTATCGAAGCAAAGGCGGAAAGCGTGACAAGATGATTCCCGATTTTATGGTTGCTGCCCATGCTTTTAAGCAATGCGATCGTCTCCTCACACGAGACCGTGGCTTTTACAAAACCTACTTCCCAAAACTAAAAATGCTTTAATCCCCTTACCTCTCACGTCTAACGTCTTCCTTCTTCCCTTCCCCTTTTAACACCCCTTAGCATCTTTTTTTATTCCTTAACTTTTATTACATTTAACCTATTGAAAATTAAGCAAGTTTTGCTGATTTTGCTGGATGGGTTTTATTAAAAAAAGTTACAATATCCGATAAAGACTTAGCACCTTTTTTGGTGAACTTGCCGATAAGTGTATGTGTTTTGCGTTTTTGCGCGAAACATGCGGTTAACCTCTAGTTTTTATTGGGAATATTATGACACTCCGATTGCAGCCCATACCCCCCAGCGGCCCTCGAGGCCCGGTAAATCCTGCTCCAGTACCAAATAATGAACATCCAATGACTCCTCCCACAGCTCCAACACCAAGCCCGGCGCCTACTGGCTCGGTTCCGGTTGCGAACAATGGGCAGGCAGCAGGTCAGGTTCAGCAGGCGGGGGCCAGCCTTCAGGCTTTAATTGCCGCCGCACCCGATGCACGGCCAAACCATGCAGCACTACAAAGTGCGATAGAAGCTCGTCAGCATTATCAGGAAACCCTTCAGCAACTTCGGCAGGCAGTGAGTTCTGGAAATGTGGTTGAGGCGCGCCGTTTGGTGACGGAGCTGCGTCAGAAAGAACAAGAATTACGGGCCCATTTTAATGGAGATCTTTCCAGCCAAATCGCAAGCCTGAATTTATTACTCCAGGGCAATCAGGCTCTAATGGACGCTCAGCGGCGTTTTCCTGCGGTGGCTGCCCCGGAAAATTCCTGTCCCATGGATGCTCCGGTCAACACCGGAACACGTGCACAACTGGAGGCCCAAAAAACAGAGATAGAAGCTGCGCGTGAAGAAATTCGGGTTCGTCTGCGAGGGCGCATCCATGCGGCCGTGGATGGCGGGCAAGTTCGCGCCAGCACTATTCAAGACGTGCAGCAGCTGGGGGAACTTGGTCAGGGCAATACGCATTACGATCAGGCCTTGTCCGATCTGGAGTTGCAGAATCAGGTGTATCAAGCGGCGGATGGAAGATCTTTTCCCCGAAATCAGCGCCTCTCTGCCTATGCCAGCCTTTTAACCCATATCTCTCACCTGCAGCATTTGCCCCAATCTCAGTTTGGGGCGGCACTGCGCACGCGTGCAACCACGCTGCAAGAGAGCGTGCAGGGGCAAGTAAGAGGGGAGTTTAACAGTCTGAACGTGCCTCATGTGGATGCTGCCGAAAGAGACGCAAGTCTCGATTTATTACTACATCGCATTAGCTCACCCAATTTTCATGGTGATATCAACGAGAGTCTACAAGTAGACAAGGTCACTCAATTTATTGCAAATCGGCACGCAGCCCTGGCGGCCTTTGAGCAGGCCCAGCAGATTCCTGCAGATACTGCGCATCATGCCGAGCGGGTTTCAGCCCTGCGAAATTGCATCAGTTCTCTGGCCGCCTGTTCGGATGAAGCCAGCAGCACTCAGGCCTTTCTGGCCCTGGAAAATTGCTATGGTGCGAATGGCAGCGAGTTCAGTGCCGAGCATTTGAGAACCTTGATGGGAGTTCGAAACGATTTGAGGCAGGCAATTTTAAGCGGCGGGGGAGTGGAGACCCTAAGCGGACGCGTGGGTGTTCGTGCAGAACATCAGGCGCGCGTCTTGGCGGGGGCCCAGAGTGAGCGGGCTATTCAGGAGGATTCCAGGTGGGTGAATAGACTTATAGAGGCCGAAGGACACCTTAGTTTTGCCCAAAAGGTTGCCTTAGGAATAGCTTCTGGGCCCATTGGAGGGTTAGGGATTTATGTCAGTGAAAGATTGAATGAAAGAGGCGGTATTGGAAGAAGCATTCACTTTGAAGCTGAGCAGGCCCGCATCCATCAACAACAAGCGCATCTTGCCCCTCCGCGCAATGCGGCCGAAGAAGCCGAGCGTTTGATGGCGGTGCAGGCCTATTATCAGGCACTAGAAGTTCCTGTTACATTTGAGAGAGAAGAGTTGCGTCAGGCTTATGAGGCGACTCATCCCGGACGACTTGCAAGCCTTCACAACACCAACGAAAGGCTCTACGTATTAGCGGCTCAACTTCGCCACGAGGCCGCGCAACATCCCGAACATTCCGCCGAACGCCTGCAGGCCCTGGCCTTGCTGGTCTCCATCGATAACCATTTGCAGCAGACGCCTTATCGAGGGGGGGACAGTCGTTATCCCAATGCCACTTTCATGCAGGTGAAGCTGAGTCAGGCGGAAGATCAGGCGCGTTCCGATCACTCCATTCAACATGGCAATAACCGTCAGCAAGGGGAGACTTATGAAAATCAGACCAGTGTGGATGCCCAGGCACAAGCCGTTGCCCATGCCCGTGAAAATTTATTAAATGCTTTCTCTGCCGATCTCACCCAATTACACGAAGAACTAGTGGCCGCCCAGGGCAGTGACAGGGCCTCTGCTCACGAAACCCAGCAGGCCTTTGGGGAATATCTAACGACCGTCAGTGTCCATGCTGGCCTCAACAGCGCAGTGCTACAGGCTCAAACCGCAGTGGCCCATGCCCAGAATGACGGGGACCGAACTAGCGCGAACGAGACTTTGATTCGGGCCCAGGGCAATGTTTATATCCCTGCCGATCAATTGCGTCCCTTGCAGGAGCTGCAGCCTCTGCAAGGCTTGATGGATGCCTCTCTGCAGTCCAGCGTTGAGAGGGTGATTGCGCAGCAAGCGCCAAGAAATCAGGCAGAACTTCGCGGCTTGTCGGGTCGCGTACTAGAAGATTTGCAGCATGGCTTTCAAGTGGCCATTCAGAATCAGGACACGGCTTGGATCTCGGCGCATGTTGAGCAGGTCGGCTCTCCTCCTCAAGCCGCCGTCTTGGATGATAGTGTAGGTGAGGCCTTGGTGGGCCATCGCCTGCTTCATCAGGCAGAGCAGCTCAATCCCCATCACGACCCCAGGCAGGTCACCCAACAGGAACTGGGCCTGCGTATGAGTGCCGCGGAACGCTTTTCAATGTCCGATCTTTACCTGGGCAATCGGGTTTCAGAGGCCTTGGGGCCTATTGAAGCCTATGCGCAAGCGGCTCCTCCTTCTGCTGCTGCTTTGGCCTGGTCGCGTCTGCTCAATCAATCGGCCGCTATTCTGGTGCGTACGCGCACCCGCGAGTCGGCTCAAGCTGAAAATCAGGCCAGTGGTTCACATCCTGTTTCAGGGAATGGGCAACATGCCAATCGTATTTTGGATTTGATCCCGCCGCTTCAGGCAAGGGCCGAAGCGGAGCATTGTCTTTCGGCAAATGACGCACGGGAACTGCGTCAAATTTCTGAGATAGTGCCCGCGATGAAGGCCTGGAATCGTCGTGACCTGGCAGAGGCTGAGCGCCTTTTTGCGGCCTGCAGTAGTGGCAATTCGATGGCGGCAGAGGCCTTGCGAACCGTGCACAGCGAGCGCTGTGAACAGCGTTCGCATCCCCTAAGCAACGTGATTCGCGCCCTGCTGAGAAATGCCTACCAAAATCGCATCCAGAACGCCCATGCCTACAATGGAAACTATTCTGAAGAGGGCGAGGCACAAATCGAGGCCTTTCTTTCACAGATAGAACAGCTCTTTTCCAGCGGGCATTGTGCCACCTATGAAGAGGCACTGAATTTGGCCCGCCACCAGCCGCCCTTTGCGGGGGATGCGGTGATTCAGGATTTTTTCAATTCAAGTGCCGAGGTTTCCACGCGGGTAAGAACTTATCTTCACAACGCCTCCAATATGGATTTGTCCGAGGCAACGGTTCGTCAGATGAGTCTAAATTTGGCGCACGATTTGGGTGAAATCTCGGCCGGTTTCATGATGGATGTGGGGGTTTTGTTAGGTGAAGGTCTTTTGTGTGTGGTGAGTGGATTAGGGGGCGGGTCTGGGGACACGCAAGAAGTTGCGAGGCGCTGGAATCGCCTGGGCGAACGCTGGGAGGGCACCAAGGAGTTTTGGGACCGAGGATGGAACGATTGGTGTACGGTGAATGAAGCGATGTTTGATACCGACAGGTCAGAAGGCTTGGGTGTTTTCTGGGATTGGTTTTCAGAGCAAGGGCGTTTTGAACATGCGGGGCCAGGTGCGCGAGAAGCCGCCGAGCGCTACATGAGTGCGGCCCGCGAGATTGCACAGGGTTACCAAGACGATGCCCAATTCCGCGCTCAGGCCAGACAGTTATTGAATGACGATTTTAATAATGATGAAGGCATATACCAATTTGGCGAAGTGGTGCGTCAGTGTACTTTGGTGGGGGCTCGCAACAGACAGGATGTCTGTTACTCGCTTATTAGCATTGGGGCGGTTTTCTCGGGTTCATTGGCCGTTGGCCTTGCGGGCAGGGCTTTTACGGTTACCGCGCTTCGGGGAGCCCTTATTTCTGGCGCCGTCAATGGCATGTTCCAAACCTGCGCCCAGAGTTTGCAGCAGATGGACACCTGGGGTCGGGATGAAAATCTGACCTATCGTTTGTACGGCTTTGGGGCTCAAATGCTTCAATCGGGAGCCACCGGAGCCTTGTCTGCCGTGTGTTCCATGGGTATTGAGCGGCTGGGATTTCTGGCCCGGGGCACTCGCTGGTTTGGTGCAGCAGGAAAGAATGGAGCCCGCGAGTGGGCGCATCCCCTTTGGCGATGGATTCAAGGCCAAGTATGTGCGCTCCGGCGTTTCGCCGCTGCGTTGA
>JADFYH010000037.1 GCA_015233135.1 Deltaproteobacteria bacterium | reverse complement strand
TCAAAATAATATTTTTAAACAAGAAGCGATTGACTTTAGAAAAGAAGAAGGCAAAGGGAAAAAAATAGAAATCAAGAAACTTCTCGCCTTATCAAAAAAAACTACCCCCAGTAATTAAATGCATCTTAATTAAAAAACTCACAACATTTGTTTGTTCATGCACCCCACTGTAAAAAAGTCATGACTTTTTTACAGTGGGGTGTAAGCAATGCCAATTATTGTATGGATCAGCGCTATTTGTGCGAGGGAAATCATGTCGTCTTTTCAAGACCTCTACAACTCCAAAAAGAAATCCACCCAAGAATTTATTTCTCTCATCCAAGGCAAAGATAGACTGGCTACCTCCATCGCTGCCGGGCAGCCCCGCACTTTGCTGAATGCCCTCAGTGACAAAACGGATATTGAGAATTTGGAAATTTTCACGGGGCTTTGTGCCTTTCCTTATCCTTTATTCACCCACGAAAAAGTAAAAGTGATTAGCGGTTATTATGGCCCCATCGAACGCATGCTGAACGACATGGGGGCCAATGTGGCCTACCTTCCCCTGGCCTTCAACGCCTTTGAAATTTTTGCCAAAAGCTTTAAGCCGCGAGTGGTGATGACTACACTTTCTGCTATGGATGAAAAAGGCCGGCTCAGTTTTGGCAGCAATGCCGAAGCGATCTATTGTCCTTTTATAGAGGCCTCCAAAGATAAATCGAGGCTCACTGTAGGTGAAATTAATCCGCAAATGCCTGTAGTTTATGGGCTTCGCGAGTTAGGGAATAATCAGATCTCGATTGAAGACCTGGATGTCGTAGTGGAAAGTGATCAGTCTCTTCTCGAGCTGCCCCCTGCAGAAATGAATGCCGCGGAAAAAAAGATTGCTGAGTTAGTGGTAAGCCTTTTGAAATCCGGCGACACCCTGCAGTTCGGAATTGGCGCCATCCCCAACGAAGTGGCGCGTTTGCTGTCTGAAAGCAGTTTGACAAATTTTGGCATTCATTCCGAACTGATCAGCGATGGTTTTGTGACGCTCATGGAATCGGGCAAGATCAGCAACACCCAAAAAGGCTTGCACGAGGGAAAATCGCTCTTCGCCTTTGCACTCGGATCCCAAAAACTTTATGAATGGCTCGATGAACGCAAAGGCCATAACCATGGCCGGGCCCTGGCAGCACCGGTCTCCTACGTCAACGATCCCCACATCATCGCCAAAAATCAGAACATGGCGAGTGTGAATTCGGGCTTTATGATTGATCTGTCCGGCCAAGTCTCCTCCGAGGCCATTGGTGAAAAACAATACAGCGGAGTGGGGGGGCAACTGAACTTTGTGCAAGGCGCCTTTCATAGCCCCGACGGACGAAGCATCCTCTGCATCAAATCGAGCGTAGAAATTGAAGGGAAACGTTATTCCAATATCGTCGAAGCTCTGCCCCCGGGTTCCATTATTTCCACCCCAAGGCATTACGCCCAATATATCGTCACCGAACAGGGCATCGCCAATTTATACGGTTTGACGGATGAAGAGCGCTGCTACGAACTTGTCAAAATTGCCCATCCAGATTTTAAGGAGGAGTTACTAAAGCAGGCGAGGGAGAGGGATAAGAATTATTATCATTCGAAACGATTAAGCTAACTTACTTTATTTGAGTTCCGTATTGACAAATGAGTATATCTAAATAGTATACACCATTATGTCCAAAGCCCTTTCTTTAAAATTAGAAGAAGATCTATTTCTTGAAACAGAAAAATTGCTAAAGGAAATTCAAATTCCAAGAAATACTTACATTAACAAAGCCGTCTCTTTCTTTAATCAATGTACCAAGAAAAAAATGATAAAGAAAAAATTAAAAAGAGAAGCCCTGCTCCTTCAATCCGATACCCGTGAGTTTTTGAAGGATTTTGAATTACTGGAAGACCTGCCCGAATGAAAATACGTCGAGGCTATCTTTATTCTGCAAATTTGGATCCCCGTTTTGGTAGCGAAGCAGGCAAGACAAGACCTGTTTTGGTTTTACAAACGGACGATCTCAACCCTTTTCATACTTCCACCCTCATCTGCCCCCTCACCACAAAAGTACGAAAAGAACTCGAATACACTCGAATTCACCTCAAGAAAGGTGAGGCAGGGCTTAGTCAAGAATCGGATATTATGTTGGATCAGATTCGAAGCATCGATAACAGGCGATTTAAAAAAGAAATCGGAAAACTCGATTCTAAAACTCTCATAGACATTGAAGAAAAAATAAAAATTCTTTTGGATTTTAAATACTGACTTGAGTTCCGCAGATTTTAGTAAGAAGCCACTCTGAAAAGTCCTCTCTCCCTTGAGGGGAGAGAGTCAGAGAGAGGGTGATCCTGAGTGCACTAGAAATACCCCTCACCCTGACCCTCTCCCTCAAGGGGAGAGGGGAAATGCTTTATAGATGGGTACTTGCCAAGAATGAGCAAAAAATGATTCTTAAAATCTGCAGAACTCAAGGTAAATCCTCGATACGATTCCCGACAAATGAGTTGACTAAAAACTAAATATGTCTACCATTAAGAGACATATTTGGAGATTATTATGAATGCCTCTATTCTGGATTTAAGATATAAAACAAAAAAAATACTCGAGGCCTTGAATAATCGTGAAGAAGTAAATCTACTTTATCACGGTAAACTCAAAGGGAAAATAATCCCTCTCCAAACCACTTCCGATCAGAAAATAAAGCAGCATCCTTTTTTTGGTATGCATAAAGACACCAAAGAAAGCGTAGAAGAGACGATGAAAAAATTAAGGGGAAAAAGATATCATGATCTTTGATACGGATATTCTTATTTGGGTACAGCGAGGTAACGAAAAAGCAGCTCATCTTTTAGATCTGGCAGAAAGAAAATTCATCTCGATTCAAACACTCATGGAATTACTTCAGGGTGCGCGCAACAAAGCAGAGCATCAAATTATTAAACTCTTATTGAGCCAGCAAAATTTCAGCACCCTTCCCTTAACTCAATCCATAGGCCATAGAGCCCTTGCTTACATCGAAGAATATTCACTGGCGTACGGTTTACTCAGTCAAGATGCGCTCATTGCCGCAACAGCAGCCGAGCATGGCCTGACCCTTGCCACAGGCAATTCAAAACATTTCAAATGCATAAAAGATATTCAGTTGAAGATCTTTAGACCCTAAGCTCATCGACACGCCTCTCGATACGCATCCAAATTTCTATTCTTCTTCATCGAATTAAAATTCATCGCATTGGCCTGAGGACAAAAATCGTTGATCGCCAGATTGTATTCCACATTGAACACCGCCTTCGCGGCATCCACGAAGGGATTCAGCAGAGCACATTCACCAAATTCAAAGCAACTTTCGTTGATGGCAAAATCGTAGTGCGGCAATAAATTAGCCACCTGGCTGATATCATTCTTCAGACCGATGGATAAACCCCGCACATGCGCAGCCTCTGCGATGGTCTGGTTGAATTGCAGTTGATCGTTCGCAGTCAGAGGAAAGCCAGTCGTGTTGGAATAGCCATCCATATTATCGGGCTCCACCGCGTCAAAGCCTTTCGCGTGGCACAAATCCAGGCGGGCTTCCAGAAGCGGAAGTAAAATATCCAGCCGCCGGATATCCAGCCAATTTTCACCGGGCCAACCATTGCCCAATCCTTTGACAGAAGCGGGAAACTGCGACGCATCGGGACGCCAATCTTCCCAGGTCCCCATGTCCATGTAGCAGACCACGTGTTTCCCTTGAGCATGAAGCTCGGCCACCAAGGCGGCATCCGTATCAAAACCATCCAGAGAAAAAATTTCTGCATTCACACTGGTATCGATGGGAAGACCGCTAAATTGCCATTGCCAGCTGGAGACTGGAGGCGGAATCCATCGCGTTGAAGAATCGGGAACAGGCGTTTGATTTGGCAGCGTCAGCACGAGGGCCTCGTAGTCCAAATCGGCATCGTCTTTGGCATTGTTTGATTGAAAGAGGATACTCAGCTGCCGCTTGCTGTTGATGTAATTCGTTGGCTTTCCACCAATTTGAAAATTGGCCATTTGCCAAATCCATGGGGCCGCAAAACCATTATCCCCAATACCAACCCATTTGCGTCCCACCCAATCGTAAATTTTCCAGCTCCAAGTCTGATAGTTTTTTTGAGGGCCTCTGTAATTGACTCTCAAGGCCAGGCCTTGAATTTGAGTAAGATCGACTGAAGCAGGAACGATGTAGGCGCGTTGCCCTTTGTAGATTGAATTTCCCGGTGTATAAAATTCAAGGTATTGATTCCAATCGTCCTGAGAACCGCTTTGATCCTGCATCGCAAGAGTGGAAACGGGCTGACCGCTCGTAGAGCCACTTTGAGTCGTATAGCTTTGAGGAGCAAGACTCAGCTCCGTGGCAAAGAGATTGGAATAAAATAGAAATAGAAAAAATGCAGACACAAGCCCCCTCAGACTGTATCGCCTCATATCGCCCCCCCTTTTTTTCGGTAAAGGCCCTCCAAGCCTTAACTGATAAAGTCTAGCGAAAGGACGACTTCATTAAAAGCCCTTTTCATCTTCTGAAAAACGAATATAAACTTGCTCAAAACCAGATTTAACAGAATAAAACATTAGGTTCTTCCTCTGTCACTTCTTCACAAAAAGCAGCAGAGAAGTGACAGAGGTCGATGGGGGTATCAGGGGGAGAGAGAATTCTCCACCTGAATTGAGCCTCACCACACGCTTTGCTGCGATGAGGCGGACTAGGGGGACCTAAAAATTTCATGGGTGCCGATATGCCTCAAATAGATAAAATCTGCATAACGCTGAAAAGTAACTCGAATGGACATACTGATACTGAATTCAAAAATGGGTGGGTCTTCTGAGTATCCCTGAACTCTTTTTATTCTCAAGCTGGAATGCGTGCTAAAAACAATTCGATCTTCTTTTTCGAGAGCTCCCGATTTTCTTTGGAGAGTTTTTTGAATTCTTTTTCAAAAGTACTGGAGGTTTGAATCACCATTTTCTCATAACCTCGACAAAGTCTTTTTCGCTCGCGTATTTCTTGGTTTTCTTTTTCCTGAGATCCAAACTTGCTTTTTGTTCTTTACTTTTCCACGATTTTGTATGGAAACCTTTTTGGGAGCTGGGAATAATTTCAACAGGAGCCACTTTTAAGGAGCCATCTTCTTCCAGACTGACATTTACAAATTGATTGGGATCAAAACCCAGCTTTCTAAATTTGGAAGGAATGGTCAATACACCATTTGCATTAATTTTCATTAGTTCTGTCTGCATAGGCACTCCCTGTAATTATTTATAACAAAATAATGAATCGTTAAAACATTACTGTCAAGATATAGAACATCACATGTGGATTGAACTCAAAAATTTCAAGCTCAAGACCTTGATTGGCGTCCATGAACAGGAACGCCAGACCTCTCAAGAATTAACGCTCAATCTCAAGATTAGAACGGATGCCCAAAAAGCCATTGTCTCCGACTCGATTACCGATACCCTGGATTACGAAAAGCTGCATCAGCAAATCCTCGAGCTCGCACAAAGAAGCCGTTATGCTTTACTGGAAAGCTTGGTACATCAAATTGAGCAATTGGTTTTGCAAGATCCAAAGGCCTTGGAGGTTTTAGTGGAAGTGGAAAAGCCAAATATTTTAAAAGATTGTGAAGCCATCCTTGTGAGAAATTAAGTATGACTAGTAATATAAAACCCCCTTTTTTCAGTATTGTGATTGCCACCTATAATCGTGCGCATCTTTTAGAGAGGGCGATCGAATCTGTTCTGAAACAAAGCTATAAAAACTGGGAACTCCTTGTAGTGGATGATGGATCCACTGATGAAACCTCAATCAAAATGAAAAAGTTTTTAGAACAAGATTCGAGAATCATTTTTCTACAGAAAACACACAGTGGTTTATCCGAAACCAGAAATTATGGTCTTCAAAAAGCCCGCGGAAAATGGATTTGTTTTTTGGATTCTGACGATCAATTCAAACCTCAACATCTCAAAGAAAATAAAAAAATAATTGATTCGGATTCAAAATTTCAGGTTCTCTATGGAAAAGTTGATGTTTATGGAAATCCATTCGTACCGGACAAAAACAATCTTTCTCAAAAAATTCATTTGGACAATTGTATTCATATTGGAGCACTTTTCATTTTAAGAAAAAAGTTAAGCGAAGTAGGTGGTTTTCCTGTGGTGAATTTTAGCGAAGACAGCGCCTTATTTGAAAAATTAGTAGAGCAAAAATTCTTAATGAAGAAAACTTTTTTAAAAACCTATTGGTACGACAGGACACAACCCGATTCCATCTGTAATAGGATACAAAATGCACAGCTTACGCAAAGAAAATAAAACCGCCCTCATCACAGGTGCAGGCCGCGGCATCGGCGCTGCGACTGCAGAACTTTTTGCCTCCAAAAATATCAATGTAATTTTAGTCAGCAAAACTGAGTTGGAACTAAAAAAAGTAGAAGCTAAAATCAAATCTCTTTATCCCAATATTCAAACTCTCATTTTCGCAGCAAATCTTGCAGAGGAAAACGAGGTGCTTTCCCTCTTTGAAACGATTCAGGTAAAATTCGGCAGCCTGGATATTCTGGTCAACAATGCCGGTTTATTTCGAGCTGCTCCCATCGAAGAGATGAGCCTCAAGCTTTGGCAGGAAGTCTTTGCAGTCAATGTGAATGCGATGTTCTTGTGTTCCCGCGAAGGCTTTAAGTTGATGAAGAATAATCAGGGGGGTGTCATTTTGAATATCAGTTCACTGGCAGGCATTCGAGGTCAAATCAAATTTCCGGGAACAGCCGCCTACGCCGCCAGCAAAAATGCGGTGATTGGCCTGACAGAAGTGATGGCGGTAGAAGGAAAACCCTACAATGTTCGTGTCAATTGCCTGGCACCGGGAGCAGTCAATACAAAGATGCTCAGAGAAGCAGCGCCTCATCTCTCTTCAAAAACAAATCCGGAAGACGTCGCTAAACTGATTGCCAATCTCTGTGAAGACTCGTCGGCGATTTTGAACGGATCGGTTTTGGAGGTGTTTAGCAATGAATAAAGAACTGGGGCTTCGAATGGGTACTCAAGATTTGAAATTTGCAGCAGCGCACATGACCTTGTTTCCCGATGGCAGCAAAGAACCTCTCCACGGCCATACCTATCATGTCAGTATCTCGGTCTATCTAAAAGATCATTCTTTTGAAAACATGGTGCCTTTTTCCGAAATCAAAACGGCTATCCGAAGGCTTTGCGAAAAGTGGCATCACAAACTTTTGCTTCCTCAAAATGCGGCAGCGTTTCAGATTATAAAAATCGGAAATGAGACGGAATTTACTCTCTGCAAAAAACACTACGTGATCCCCAGCGATGAAGTGGAACTCCTCCCTTGTAGCAACACCAGCACAGAAGACTTAGCCCTCGAGTTTTTGAAAAGACTTTTGAAAGAAGATATTTTCTTAAAAATAAAATCCAATCTTTCCAAAATAGAATTTAATTTAGACGAACTGCCTCACCAAGGGGCGCAGATCATTCAACGAGACTTCGAATGAATCTCAAAAATAAAAAAATCCTCATCACCGGAGCCGCAAAACGCATTGGCAAAAGCATTGCGATGGTCTGCGCTCAAAAAGGGGCCCATATTCTTTTGCATTATTATGCCTCAGAAAAAGAAGCGAAGAACACTCAGCAAGCAATTCTCAGATTGGGAAGCCCTTGTTCACTTTATCAAGCGAATCTCTGCAAATCGGAAGAAGTGAAAGATTTAATTCAGCAAATCCTTAAAACTGAAAAGCGGGTGGATGTTTTGATCAATAACGCCTCCCTTTTTTATCCAAAAACTTTGGAAGAAACCCAAAAAGACGACCTGGACGTTTTTCTTAACATCCACCTGAAAGCTCCATTTTTACTCGCTCAAACCTTTGGCCCCTTGATGAAAAAAAGAGGGGAAGGGCATATTTTGAATCTCATTGATGCCGGCATTTCCAATCCTCAGCCTCGTTATCTGGCTTATGCCTCCTCGAAAGCCGCCTTGCTTGCCTTTTCTCAAGGTCTGGCCAGAAGCCTGGCTCCGGAAGTGCAGGTAAACTGCATCTCTCCGGGACAAATTTTTGCACCAGAAAACTATAGCAAAAAAATGAAAGATCAAATTATCCAAAAAACTCTTCGTGAAAAATGGGCGGGCAGCGAAGAAATTTCCAGGATGGTCCTGTTTTTGTTGGAATCGGATTTCATTACAGGGCAGAATTTTTTCGTGGATGGGGCCTGAAAATCCCTTGTCTTGACCCTCTATCTTGATTTCGCTAGTCTCTCCGACCATGAAGAACTCCCCCTTAAATCACAGTTTATCTTCTCATTTTGCAGAGCTTTCAAAATTTGATTCTTCCAAAAAACTCAAACAATCGGCCCTCTATAAAAAGCTTTCCCCTGAAATTGAAAAGATTCTCACCGGTTTCGAAACCGGTCATTTCGCAAAGGAAGCTCCCTCCAAACCTTTCTATCGCGCTGTTTGCTGGAACGTCGAGCGAGGCATTGAGTTTGAGGGCATACTCCATACCCTGCAAAATCATCCTGTATTGAAGGAAGCCGATTTTTATTTAATTCCTGAAACCGATTTGGGAATGATTCGCTCGCAGAATAAAAATGTGGCCAAAGAATTGGCCAAGGCGCTTCAGATGAATTATTTTTTTGTGCCTACCTACATTAATTTATGCAAAGGCAATGGCGCCGAAGATCATTTTGAGGGAGAAAACGAACTTGCTTTGCATGGCAATGCCATTCTTTCCCGTTATTCCCTGGAAGATTTTTTTCTCATTCCTCTGCACAACAACAAAGATAAAATGAAGGGCAAAGAAAAACGCCTGGGCCATCAGCAAGCGCTTTGCTGTACAGTCCTTCTTCCCCAGAAAAAAATGCGCCTCGTCTGCGCCCACCTGGATGCCCATTCCAGCAAACGCCACCGCCGAGATCAGATGCGCACCATTTTAAAGGCCTTAGAAAAGCTGCCCAAAATGCCCACACTCTTTGGCGGAGATTTAAACACCACCACCTACAATTCCAGCAAAGCCCTCTGGGCTATCTATGGCTTTTGGGTACGCGTGGCCATGGGTGTGCGTTATGTGATTGCCAAACATTACCCCCATCCGGATAAATTATTTGAAAGAGGCCTTTTTAAAAGTCTGGAGCAACATGGCTTTCATTACAAAAACTGGAACGAACTGGGAGTTTGCACGCTGCATTACAGCATCGAAGACATCAAAAAAATAAAAAATTTAAAAGACATTATTCCCAATTGGTGTTTCAAATTTATCGATTGGGCCCTCAGCAAAAACAATGGCCGCTGCAGTTTCAAAATCGATTGGTTTGCAGCCAAAGATTTACAGCTTATTACCGAAGAGGCAGAGTTTAAAGATTATCCTCTCAAACCCAGCTCTCCTAAAGTAATTGATGGACTGACTTATCAAGGTCGGGAATGTAGCGATCACGATGCGATTGTGGTGGATTTTGCGCTATTTTAAAGGAGAATTAGCCTATGGCCCTCTTAAACTCAGAACCCCTAAATCTAGCCAGTCCCCTCCCCGCTTTCCATCTCAAAGATGCAGTGAGTGGACAAAACTTTGACCTCAATTCTTTCTCGGATAAAAAAGTATTGGTGATCCTTTTCATCTGCGCGCATTGCCCTTACGTTCAAGCCGTTGAAGATCGGCTCGTGGAACTTCGCAAGGATTATGAAGGACGCGGGGTTCAGCTGATCGGCATCTGCTCGAATGATGCCAGCGCTTACCCGGACGATAGCCCTGAAAATTTAAGAACAAGGGCCCTGGATTATAATTACGGTTTTCCTTACCTGATCGACGAAACCCAGGAAATTGCAAAAAACTTTGGCGCCGTCTGCACCCCTGATATTTTTGTCTACGGCCGGGACCGAAAACTCGCCTACCACGGCCGCATCGATGACAATTGGAAAGACGCCACACAAGCGAAACGCCACGAACTGCGTGAGGCCCTGGATGATTTATTGAGTGGCCATACTCCTCTTGCCCAACAAATGCCTTCCATGGGATGTTCCATCAAGTGGAAAACCTAAACGCTATCCAAAACCCTGAGCCAAATCCGCGGTGGCGGGTCGAAAAAATTTACACCGATACCGATTTGTTTTTTGAAGACATCTTACGCGCGATAGGGCTCGCCCAGCACTGGGTACGCGTTGAATTCTACATCTTTGAAAAAGGGGAATTGAGCGAAAGATTATTCTCTACCTTTCGGCAAGCCATACAAAGAGGAGTCAAAATAAAATTGATTATCGATGGGTTTGGCTGTTCCGAATGGAAAGCGGAAGACCTCAGAAAACTCGATGGCCAGAATATACAAACGCGTATTTATCGCCCTTTCCCCTGGATTCGAAAGCCTTCACAGCCCCTCAGCCATTTTCTGAAAGTTCACAAATTTGGGCGTTGGTTTAAATATCTTAATCGACGCAATCACCGCAAAACAGTCCTTATCGATGAGCATGCCCTTTTTAGCGGAAGCGCCAATCTCTCCTCAAAACATTTCAAGGCCCATCAGGGCTCAAGGGCCTGGCGAGACACTGGAGTTTACGTCGAGGGAGCTGAAATATTCAAGGCCATCGACGCCTTTGAGAAAGCCTGGCTAAGGGCTTGGAACCCCGATTTTCAAGATACGGAGCACTTGCTGGAAGACTGGTCTGTCTTGAGCATCAAAGCATCCAGAAAAAATCTTTCAAGCCTCATTCACCTCAACTACTACTCTTTTTTAAGACTTTTTTATTTCTACCGGCTCTTAAGGAAAATCGCCAAGGCCCAAAATAAAATCTGGATCACAAACGCCTATTTTATCCCCATGGGACGCCTCGCCCATTTTTTAAAGAAGGCAAAAAAAAGAGGCGTGGATATCAAAATACTCATCCCCTACAAAAGCGACCATAAAATAGCCCAATGGGTCTCCTCTCTATTAATGTGGCGCCTGGCCCGATGGGGAATAGAAATCTACGAATATCTCCCCAGTATTCTTCATGCAAAAACATTGATTATCGACAACTTTGCGATGATAGGCAGCAGCAATTTGAATTACCGCAGCGTTCGACACGATTTGGAAATTGATATTGCGGTGCAAAAAGCAGAATCGCTTGCCCTTTTAGAGAAACAATTTTTAGCGGATTTGCAACAGAGTAAAAAATTGAGCGCTCATCAGCGAAGTTTTAGGCGTTTTTTATTTTCGGGATTGGGAAAAGTTTTTCATTTTTTAAAGAGATGGATGTGAATTAATCCCCCTTAAACTCAGCCTTCCTCTTCTCCACAAAGGCCGTCACCCCTTCCGCAAAATCTTTTGTAGTGGAAGACCAGGCAATGGTATTTTTTTCCAAAGTAAGCTGAGCGGGAATGGAAATGCCCAAAGATTTATTCATCAGCCTTTTCATTTGGGCAAGGGTGCGAGTCGGACG
Organism: Deltaproteobacteria bacterium; assembly: GCA_015233135.1. Lineage (NCBI taxonomy): Bacteria > Pseudomonadati > Myxococcota > Myxococcia > Deltaproteobacteria bacterium. The sequence continues at coordinate 10,830 of JADFYH010000037.1, read as the reverse complement.
AGTGGCAAGTTCCTGGGCGCAATCCATCAAGGCCTGATCAAACTCTTCTTCCTTCACCACCCGATTGACGATTCCCCATTCAAAGGCCTCTTGGGCAGAAAGCACTTTGCCCGTAAAAAACAGCTCGTTGGCCCGGTGAAATCCCACTAAGCGAGGGAGATAAAGGCTCGCACTTCCATTGGGTGTCAGTGCGATGTTGATAAAGGAGGCCGAGAGTCTGGCGGATTCGGAGGCCAAAATGAGGTCACAAGCCAGCGTCAACCCAAAGCCTGCTGCAAAGGCAGGGCCGTGAATACCGGCAATTACCGGTTTGGGCATTTGGCGAATGAGTAAAATGGCTTGATTCAATAAAGACGAAACCTTTTGAAACCCTTTATCGGCCCGGGGAAGCAGGCTGTGAAACATTTTCAGGTCGCCGCCTGCAGAAAAGGCCTTGCCTGCTCCACGGAGAATGACGGCACGAATTTTTTTATCGCTGGATACTTTTTGAAGGGCCACTCCCAACTGCGTGGCCAATTCGATATTAAAAGGATTTAACAAGTCCGGACGATTTAAACGAATTTCGGCCACCGCGTGTTGGACCTGAAGTTTGACTAAATCGAGCTTTATTTCTTTTTTTGATTTGGGCATAGAATGTCTCCGTGTATAAAGGTACAATCAGAATCAATGGCAAAATAAATAACAGGGCCTTTAGTTATGAAAAGAAAAACAAAATCCAAAAAAATATACAAATACACGGCTTTTTTTGAAAGAGAGGAAGAGGATGGAGGCTATACTGCTTATGTCCCAGCCCTTCCTGGCTGTGTTTCCCAGGGTGATAGCTTTGAAGAAGCACAAAAAATGATTAAAGACGCTATTCAATGTTACCTACAAGTTTTAGAAGAAGATGGAGACCCTATACCCAAAGAGAAAGATGAAATCATTACAGCACCTATATTTATTCCAGTTGCCATCTAGGATAACTCATGTCTTCCTCCTTCCCCCCTATAAAACCCAAACAGATAGTTAAAATTCTTGAGCGACAAGGTTTTATTTTGAGAAGAGTAAGTGGAAGCCATCATATTTTCAGACACCCACACACAAAGGTCATGGTTCCTGTTCCTATCCATGGGAATAAAGATCTTAAAAAAGGAACCCTAAGAAATATTCTCAAACAAGCAGGACTAAGCATTCATGATTTATTAACTCTTTTAAAGGAGACTTAAGAAGTATGCAACTCTCTCTTACAGCTGAAAAAATTGAAAAGGCCAATGTTGATTTAGTCATCCTTCCTCTCTTTGAAGGAAAAATTGAAAAAGGAAATAGCGCAGCCTTTGTAGATTCTATACTTGCTGGCCTGCTTTCAGACACTCTCAAAAAAGAGGAATTCAAAGGCAAACCAGGAGACATAAAAACCCTGCACACCCACTATAAAATCAAGGCGCCTTATGTCTTGGTGTTGGGTTTGGGTGAAATTAAAAAATTCAATCAGGAAACTTTACGAAAAGCCTGTGGAAAGGCAGTTGCCACAGCCGTCAGCTTAAAATCCAAAAAAATATTATTTCCTATCGCCGAATGTGTGCAGGAGCTTCTCCCTCTCGGTGAGGTCGTGCAAGCCGCATCCGAAGGCCTTTTGCTGGGCTCTTATCGTTTTGACGAATACAAATCCAAAAAAGAAGAGTCCTCAGGGCTGTCGGATATCCTCTATCTTCTGCCTGATCACAAAGTTCAAAAAGAAGCTCTAAAAGCCTTGCGCAAGGCCGAAATTTTAAGTGAAGCCGCCTGTTTTGCAAGACATTTGGTCAACACTCCTTCCGAAGACATGGCCCCCGAAATTTTGGGAAAACACGCTTTGAAAATCAAGGGCATTAAAACCCGCGTCTACAAACAGGCTGAATTAAAAAAACTGGGAATGGGTGGAATTGTTAACGTCGGCAAAGGCGCTAAAAATCCGCCGGTGCTCATCGAAATGATTTACAAACCCAAAGCAAAAGCCAAAAAAGTGATTGCCCTCATCGGCAAAGGCGTCACTTTTGATTCGGGTGGTCTCTCTCTAAAACCCCCCAAAAGCATGGAGACCATGAAAGACGACATGGCCGGGGCCGCAGCGTTGTTGGGCACCATGCAGGCCATCGCTCAACTTCAGCCTCAAGTGGAGGTGCACGCTTATGTTCCTAGCGCCGAGAACATGCCCGATGCGAATGCGATCCGTCCCGGGGATGTCATTAAAGCTTACAATGGCAAAACCGTCGAAGTGCTGAACACCGATGCCGAAGGCCGTCTCATTTTGATGGATGCCCTGGCTTTTGCGGCGGAAAAGAAACCCGATTTTATGGTCGATTTGGCCACCCTCACCGGCGCCTGCCTGGTTGCCGTGGGAGAACTCTACACCGCCATCCTGGGTACCGATAAAGAACACATCGAAAAACTGATCAGCAGTGGTAAAAAATGTGGGGAGCTGATTTGGGAATTGCCTTTGGTAGAAGAATACAAAGACGACATGAAAAGTAATATTGCCGATCTGCAAAACATTGGCGGGGCTTATGCAGGCTCGATTATGGGCGGACTCTTTCTGCAGGAATTTGTAGGCAAAACTCCCTGGGCCCACATGGATATCGCCGGCCCCAGCTGGGCAAACAAGCCTTGGGCCTACTGCCCCAAGGGTGGCACGGGAATTATGGTGAGAACTCTGTGTGAGTATTTGATGGGGTTTTAACTTCCGCCGTCATTGCTGCACTCGCAATGACAAAAAAACGAAATGAGCGTCTTTTATGCTCGTTCATCTCTATTTATTCACCATCGCTTTTCTTCTCATCACTGCGCTCATCTTTGTGCGCCCTATTCTCCCTGCCTTGGATCAACTGGTCTACGATATTAATCATGATTTTTTGTCGGATACCCATGTGAGCCTGATGAAGCAAGTGACTCATCTGGGAGATGGGGAAGTTTTTGTGGTCATTTGTCTTGTGATCGTTCTTTATTTTATTTTTCGGCAGCAAATTAAACAATCTGCAATTTGCGTGATCTGTGCCGCTGCTTTAAGACTTGGAAATCCTTTCCTCAAAGATTTTTTTAGTCGAGAAAGACCCGTCTCGACTGTCAGTGAAGCTACGGGCTTCAGCTATCCCTCTGGTCATGCAGCCAACATTGCTTTTTTGGGATTATTAATTTACTCCCTGTTAACTCCAAATCTTCAACAAGACTTTAAAACGCGACTGCTGATTAGTTTTATCATTTTTCTGGTAGGCCTTTCGCGTATTTCTCTCGAAGTGCATTGGTGCAGTGACGTGCTGGCCGGTTGGTGCCTGGGACTTATTTTAGGCTTGATTCATCTTCATCTTCAAAGGAAGGTGGAGGAATGCGATTAAAAAAAGAACAGATTCAAACCTTGGCCGACCGCGTGTTGGCTGAAATTCGTAAAGAACCTTCCATTCGCCTCAAGGCTGCTGAAGACAAAATAAAACATAAAATCATCGAACTCATCAGCAACGACTTTCTCAAAGAAGACAAACTGGATGAAGAAGTGAAAAAAATGATGGAGCAGTATAAAGCCCAAATTGCCGCCGGAAACATGGATGCGCAAAAGGTATTTCAGATGATCAAAAAGCAATTGGTGAAAGAAAGGAATCTGGTGCTATGAAACTCTCCGAAGACCGCCTCAGCCACCTGGCCCACCTGGTTTGCAACGGACTTTACAACTCAGACCTAGTCGATTACGACAGCGACGAAGCCGCCTTGAAGCTCATCAAAAAAACGATGACCACTTACCTAAATACCGACGACCAGATTGACGATGCCGTCCGTGCCAAGATTGCCACCCTCAAACGAGGGGTTTTTGAGGGATCGAGGGAATGGGAGATTATGTACCGGAAGTATTATGAGGAAGAGGCCCAAAAGAAGCGGTTTTAGGGTTTTGAAAAACGTTCACAGGTATGAACATTTTTATTGAAAAACGTTCATGCCTGTGAACAAATTACAGGATGTACTTTCAGCGCCATCTTTCAGAAGTTTTACTTCACTTTAAAGATAAAATTCTTTTTATTTCCGGACCCAGGCAATCCGGTAAAACCTCTCTCATTCGACATGATCTATTGCCCGATCTTGAATTGAACATGGATATTGCTCAGGATCGAATAATCTTCAAAAAATTTCCGGAAACTCTCCTCAATTGGTACGATGAAAATTACACGGAGAAGCATTCCAAAAGCAAAAAACCCCTGGTGTTTATTGATGAAATTCATAAAGTGAAAAATTGGCGTAATATTCTAAAAGGGTGTTTTGATAAAACGAGTCAGAAACTCCGCTTTGTTGCTTCAGGATCTTCTGCTTTTCATCTCAGAAAACAAGACCAGGGAGATAGTCTGGCAGGCAGAGCGATTTGGCTGAATCTCTTTCCCCTCTCCTTTAGAGAATATATCCGAAATCGCGCTCCGGAAATCAATTTAGAGAAAGCCTGGAAAGGAAAAAGCCCTCTCCTGGAAGCGATAAAATCTTATTTTCCCCATCAAAAAAAACTGAGAAAACTTTGGGAAGAATATTCACAATTTGGGAGTTTTCCGGAAAACCTTGATAATAGAGACCCCATTTTTCTGAAACAATGGCTTATCGATTATCAATCCGCTTTGCTGGATCGTGACTTAAAAGATTTACACGTGGGAAAAGATGTAGAACGTGTTTGGAATGTCTATGAACTGCTTTTAGAAAGCATCGGCTCTACTTATTCTCTTCGAAGCATCAGTGAAACTTTGAACATTTCTCCCAATACGGCCCAAAAAGATCTTCTTGCCCTCAAGCAGGTACTTTGGGGATTTGAAATTCCGGTTTGCGTCTTGTCCAAAGCAAAACAAATTCGAAAAGAAAAGAAATTTTACCCCATTGATTTTTGCTTTAATGATTATTCAAGTGAAAAAAACTCGGGCTCTCGATTTGAAAATCAAGTCGCCTGCTTATTATACCGGGGGCTCTATTCGGAAATAGGTGGAAGGCTAGCGCCCTTACAATTGGGGTTTTACCGGGATTACCAAAAACGGGAGGTAGATTTTGTCATTCGAGATAAAAGTAATATTTTTAGTGCCTTGGAATGTAAGATGAAACAAAAACATGCAAGTGATGCCTATCCCGCACTTCAAACAGTCAATGCCAAGGAAAATCTGGTCATACTTGAAGAAGAAGGGATTTTTGAAAAAAACAGAGAAATGTGGTCTGTCTCCATAGAACTGTTTGCCCCCTGTCTGGAATAGAGATCTGATCAAAACAACGGTCGGCACCATAAAAATTTTTCTTATTTCTCACCCCTCCCCTTGACAGAGCCAAACAAATACTTATATCACCCGCCGAACAGCAAAAATGCTGAATCTCTCTAACATTTTCATTTTAAGGAGGCCGTGATATGTCCAAAAAAATCAACATCCGTCCTCTTCGCGACCGTCTTATTGTCAGACGTATCTCCGAAGAGGAAAAGACCAAAGGTGGAATTATTATTCCTGATAGCGCCAAAGAAAAACCCCAGGAAGCCGAAGTGGTAGCCGTGGGCTCGGGCCGTGTCAGTGAGGATGGAAAGATAACCCCCCTCGAAATCAAGGTAGGGGATAAGGTTTTGTTTTCAAAATATGGTGGCAACGAAGTAAAAGTGGAAGGCGTGGAATACCTCATTTTACGTGAGGATGATATTCAGGCCATTGTTGGGTAATTATTTTTTTTATTATAATAAGGAGTATTTGATATGTCTAAAACACTCGTATTCGGCGAAAAAGCAAGGGCCTCCATCCTTCGTGGAGTCGATGTCCTGGCAGATGCCGTAAAAGTAACCTTGGGACCTCGTGGTCGCAACGTGGTTCTTGATAAAAGCTTCGGTTCTCCTTTGGTCACCAAAGATGGTGTTACCGTTGCCAAAGAAATTGAATTGGAAGACAAGTTTGAAAACATGGGCGCACAGATGGTAAAAGAAGTGGCCTCCAAAACCAGTGATATCGCTGGCGACGGAACCACCACCGCTACCGTATTGGCCCAATCCATTTTCCGTGAAGGGTCCAAAATGGTCGCTGCCGGTCATAATCCTATGGCTATCAAGCGCGGAATCGAAAAGGCCGTTGCCGCTTCCATCGAAGAACTCAAGAGGCTTTCCAAGCCCATCAAAGACAGAAAAGAAATTGCCCAAGTAGGCACCATTTCTGCCAACAGCGATGAAACCATTGGAACGATCTTGGCTGAAGCCATGGACAAGGTTGGTAAAGAAGGAGTCATCACCGTAGAAGAAGCCAAGAGTATGGACACCAGCCTGGATGTAGTCGAGGGAATGCAGTTTGATCGTGGCTATCTCTCCCCTTACTTTGTGACTGATGCTGAGCGAATGACCTGTACTTTGGAAAATCCTTACATCTTGATCCACGAAAAGAAGATCAGTTCCATGAAAGAGCTGCTTCCTGTGTTGGAAAATATTGCCAAGGTGGGAAAGCCTTTGGTGATCATTGCTGAAGATGTAGACGGTGAAGCCTTGGCCACCTTGGTAGTAAACAAACTCCGTGGAACCTTGCATGCCGCAGCCATTAAAGCTCCTGGCTTTGGGGACCGACGCAAGGCCATGTTGGAAGACATTGCCACCCTCACTGGTGGAAAATGCATCGCCGAAGAATTGGGTTTGAAACTTGAAAACCTGACCTTGAAAGAACTGGGCCGTGCAAAACGTGTCGTGATCGATAAAGACAATACCACCATCGTGGATGGTGCCGGTTCCAAGACCGACATTGAAGCCCGCGTAAAACAGATTCGCGCTCAAGTAGAAGATACCTCCAGCGACTATGACCGTGAAAAATTGCAGGAACGTCTTGCCAAATTGGTGGGCGGTGTTGCAGTCATTAACGTGGGAGCCTTCACTGAAACCGAAATGAAAGAAAAGAAAGCCCGCGTGGAAGACGCCTTGCACGCGACTCGTGCAGCGGTAGAAGAAGGCATAGTCCCTGGAGGCGGTGTCGCCTTGATTCGTTGTATTTCAGCCATCGACAAGCTGAAAGTAGCTGCGGACGAACAAGTAGGCGTCAATATCATCCGTCGTGCCTTGGAAGAGCCTGCCCGTCAGATTTCTGAAAATGCCGGTGTCGAAGGCGCCATCATTGTGGATGAAATTAAGAAGAACAAAGGGGCCTATGGATACAATGCCTCAAAAGATAAATTCGAAGATCTAATCGAAGCGGGAATTATTGATCCGACCAAAGTAACCCGTAACGCCTTGCAAAACGCAGCCTCCGTAGCTTCGTTGATGCTCACCACAGAAGCCCTTATCGCCGATAAACCTGACGATAAGAAAGACTCTGCCGCCGCAGGCATGCCGCATGGTGGCATGGGCGGAATGGGTGGCATGGGCGGAATGATGTAATTGCCCTTGTAGCCCTAATCTTTAAAAACAGGGGCGCCAGTTGCCCCTGTTTTTTTTTGCAGTTTTTCATGAAAAAGGCGCCTCGATGTGATCGAAGCGCCTTTTTTGTTCTCTCTCCTGTTTCCGTGAAACCAGTCCCTTACTCGATCCCTCTTCCTGAATTCACAGAAAAAGAGACCCGAAGGAAGAGTAAGGGAATCATCCATAATGCATAATGGACGAAAATACTCCATTCCGAACCTATTTCCCACTCATGAACTAGTACGGTAAAGCCGGAAACTTCTAAAGACGTTTGTGAAAATTTGTTTAGAGGCTAAGTTTACTCAAACAATTTTTAACAATAAGAAGCGGTTATTAAAAAAATCCTAACTCGCCGCGTTATTTTTTTCTGCTCAAAAGAAGCTTCTCCAGTGTTGACAGCCATTACTTTTCACCGTTAGAGACTCTCTTCAAGACTTCTATTTTTAAATTCTTTTTTTGAGTGGAGGCATTCATGAAAAAGGCTCTTTTGTCTTTTGCGACTCTTGGTTTACTTGCCAGTAGCAGCATCGCCCATGCAATCGATTTTTCCGCCCATGGCTACTACCGCCTGCAGGGGGAATATTCAAACAATCTTGATCTTCAAAGTCCTTCCGATATCCATCAAGGAACCCAGGGTGATAACGATCGTTTCAGAAGCATCACTTATGGACAACAACGGTTTCGCATCGATCCAGCTCTCAAGATTAGCGACAACATTTCTTTTCATGGTCAAATTGATCTTTTAGACAATGTTATTTTCGGAAAAAGTGACACCCGACAGCTCACCGTCTATAACCCTCTGGCGGGTACTCTTAGCGTTCCCGGTGCCAGTGGGGCCTTTGGTGTTACCGGAGGAAGTGGTGGCGATCCTACGACGGGTGGTGGCGGTAACGTGAATGTGCGTCGCCTCTACGTCGACTTACTCACCCCCATGGGAAAATTCAGATTGGGAAGACAAGGCTCTCACTGGGGTTTAGGTATTCTGCAGAATGACGGAAATGATCGGGATGCCAACTTTGGGGATACTTTCGATCGCTTCCTCTATATTGGAAAGCTGGACTTCAAAGATGGTTCCGATCTGGCTTTTGCGACCTCCATCGATTTTGCTTACAACAGCAACAACAATCCGGCCATGGGCGGTTTGGAGAGAGGCACCACCGGCTCAGCCCACGACACTTATCAATTTTCCCAGGTTCTTTTGTATCAACGCCCCACCTTCGAATTTGGGGTGGTCGGGGGATTACGCTTTAGAAATGGGACGGGAAACTTTAGTGCGGCCTTGGACTCTACCGGTGCAACGGTGCCTGGCGCCAAAGATGGAGACACACGCACTTACTTTATTGATGCCTACAGTAAATGGCAACACGATTGGCTGACGATCAAGGGGGAATATGTTTACTTGGGCGGAAAATTTTCTCCGGGGATTTGCATCAATGGAACCCAGTTTCCAAACACTGGCACGACCATTTCTCCCTTTTGCTTAAGTGACACAAAAGATCTTTCTGTCAGCATGGGCGCCTTGGAAGCCGAAGCTAAATTTAACCAAGAGGAAATAAAACTCATTTCGGGTTATGCGCAAGGCGACGCCTCCCCCCTTTCTTCTAAAATTACCCAATTTGGTTTCAGGCCCGATTACCATATCGGACTCATGATGTTCCAAATGCCCCTGGGCACCTCTCCCGCCATTCAAGTCGCAGGAGTAACGCGGGCCGGGAATAATCCCATCACCTCCAATTATGTAAACAACGCTGTTTATGTGGGCCTTACTTATAAACATCGCTTTGACCTGGCCGATTACATCCCCCAAGCACAATGGCTCAAGCTAGGAGCTCATGTGGTTACCGCCTGGGCACCTTCCAGAACCTTCGACTATAATTTTGCAGAATTGACCGGGGTCGGCAGCCTGCCTCATGTCTACAACGACAGTCGCTGGTATGGAGTAGAAACTGATTTACTCGTAGAAGCCCGTTTTTTTGATCATGTATACTGGAATTTGACCGGTGGGGTGATGTTACCCGGCGCAGCCTACAACATTAAGAACGACGATTTGGCCAATGCCTCACTCACTGGCAGCCCGATGAATTCCATTATTTTTGATCCGGCGAATGTCGCTTTTGCAGTACGTTCTACTTTAATGTTTGAATTTTAAGAGTTGGAAGATTGACAAAATTAAACTCCTTTGAGTACAAGGCTGCTTCGATCTTTGAAGAAAATTTTTAGTATAATTATTCCGGCTTAGCTCAGTCGGTAGAGCAAGCGGCTGTAAAATATGCAGCTTTCTACCGTAAGGTAGATTGAAAAAGTGGGTGAATTCAGGGAACCCTAAATTCTTTGCCAAAGAATATGGCAACCCTGAGCCAAGTCTTCTGATTTAATAGGCAGGAGAAAGGTGCAGAGACTAGAGAGTGACGAAAGAATAACCTCTCCAAATTCATCGTATTGATGAAGGGAGCGCCCGCCATCCCATGAAATTGGGATGATGAGATAGTCCAGGCCATTGTGAAAGCAGTGGAAAAACTGTAACCGCTAGGTCGCTGGTTCGAGTCCAGCAGCCGGAGTTTCCGAATAAAAAGCTGTTCCGATTTTTTCGGAATGGCTTTTTTATTTTTCCAATAATTTTTCCTCCGTCAATAATTTATCTTGTATATAGGTTAAAAGGGTTAAAGTTTAAAAATTCGAGTCCTCGGAAACGGCAACCACAACGGCACGAAACCCGATATCAACGTTGCATACATCAGGTTCGGTGATGTCCCGATTGGCCGCCCGCGCGCCCCTGTCATTATTGCTGCCCCAGGAAATGCCACGCAGCTCTCTTGAACCATCTATAGGCCTAGAAGGGCGATATTCAAGCCTTGGCCCTCTTTTATACCAACCATTGCACCATTCCCATACTCCGTTAATTCTTACCCCTAAGGGATTCACTGGAACGGCATCCACATCCTTCGGGCCTTTGTTATAGGGTCTAGCAAAATCGGCATTGCTCTCGTTAGGTAGATTTCCGTCACTCGTCCCATATTTAAAATTGCGGCATTGTTTTGTTTGAGGATCAATCCCCCCTCGTCTCACAAATTCAGCCTCTGCGGCACTGGGCAGGCGACCAGGTCGTCCTGTGAGCTTTCGACCTATAAAATCTGCAATACTCAAGGCCTCCGCCCATCTTAAATTCGTGGCGGGTTGATTGGGTTTGTCTACTCTGGAATCAAGGGTTCTATCGGTAGGTCTTACCCTCACTACTTGTAAGCCATTGGGGTTTTCTGCAGGATTTTCTTTCGAATAAAGGCTGGTCTCGAAGATCTTATCCCTGAAATAATCATTATGCTGCTGGCCACCACTCGTCTCGTAATTCAACTCGGGTATTCTTAGTTCTCCTGCTGAAATTTGTGCAGCCGCTGCGTCTGCCTCTTCTTGGCTTGCAAAGCGTCCTACGATCCAGCAATAAGGATTCTTTTTTTCAGTTC